>NZ_JANAVN010000025.1:0-62258 GCF_024213565.1 Paenibacillus sp. Lou8.1 | reverse complement strand
CGTTCGTCCTGAGCCAGGATCAAACTCTCCATTAAAGACCAACCGAAGTTAGTTTATAGAAAGAGCGATAAGCTCATTTTGAAACTGACGAGATAAAATATCTCATTTTCGCTTCCATTTCATACAACCTAATGGCATGTACCAAAATTTCTGCGTTGGATTTTGTAAACAAAATCCGTACTCACTCGTTGTTCAGTTTTCAAAGATCAAACTTGCATAATGTCTTACTTTGTTTCGTCACCGCGTCTCAGTGGCGACCTTTATAATATATCATCTCTTTTTAGAATTTGCAAGAGTTTTTTTTAATTTCTTTTTTCGAGCAAATCCTTCAAAAAGGAACGAAAATTAATTTACCATGAATATTGAATAGAGTCAATACTTTTTTTGATATCAGAAAGTATAAGCTTTTTAAAATAGTTTACTTCCTGATATCTCTGATATGTTTTCTAACCTATCTATTGTTTGGTTTGTGGGACTCGCCCTCTGCGAGCATATTTTGATAGTTCCTTGGCGGGTGCAAAACGGGCATACATGCGGAAGACTGTTTTATATCGAAGTGCGATTGCGTAGCGAATATCTTGATCCAATCGAGTATCGCTCATATCAAGCAGCATTTCATCTAGCTCCTTACGAAGAACGTAGTCAAGTTCCTTGCATTCTTTTTCGTTAAACAGCATTCCCAACATATGACCAAACTCCCTTATCAGCAGATTATATAGTACTTATATTTGCTCAACTATTGTTCCAATCTTTACCTGTTTTTAAACTCAACTGCTAAGGTTTCAAACTTCCCCCGATTAATCTTCAGCTTCTCTTTAAGCTCTCCCCTTTGTTATGTTCAATTTTCAGGAAATATATAAATAATTGGCCATAATATTTTATTGTGACAATAAACGATAAGTTATGCCACTCTCAATAGCAGCTGCTATAAGCAGTAAGATGACAGACCATAGGGATACCCTCAACGTTTGTTTCCTAAATACATTCCACGATGGGCCAGTTCCTTTGCGCTTTAGCCCTATGCTTGTACCTATAGTAGACATTATGTTGATTCCAAACTTCAATCCGAAGGCACAGGCGATAATCAAAACAGGCAATTCAATCACACCGTGAGGCAGTAACCCTTTTACAACAACTTCATACATACTTCTTCCCATATCTGTCTGCAAGTGTACTACAAACCCTAAAACCATACCGTTCACAATCAAAAATATAAACGGTACGATTCCAAATACAGCCCCCATAAATATGACCAGCACACATTTAATTGCATTATTGAAAAAGATAAATACAAAAAAACTCCATTGTGGATGCTCAGAATTCTGCAAGTACTGCGCTACTTCTCCCAGTCCCTCCATTTGTTGCGCCAGCATGGATTGAATAGTGCCTGTACTTAACCACCCCACTATAATACTTGTGCAGAAAAGAAGTGCAGAGATTAAAATTAACCGTCTTGTCATGTGTAAGTCGTGAAAAAATGCGTTTAGTCCCATTTGATAATTCCTCCTATTAGCCCAATGGAATAATTGACAACCCCTGGCATAGCTTTAAGTAAACAAGCACTTCTAGGATGAAAGGGGCGTTATTAACCATGAATTCTTTTTTTTATGTATTAAACGGTAAAAAAATCAAACGATTCTTAATCGTAATGGCTGCAGCCATCTTTACTGTCGGAGTCATTTATGTAGAAACCGATAATGTTACAGTTTTTTCCGAGGAAGCACCAACCGCTATTTATAGTGTGCCCACGGACAAAAAGTTGATCGCTCTCACCTTTGATATTAGTTGGGGCGATAAGCGTACTGCCCCCATCTTAAAAGTCCTTGAGGATAAAAAAGTGACCAAGTCCACCTTTTTTCTTTCTGCCCCTTGGAGTAAAACACATCCGGAACTTGTGAATCAGATTAAAGAAAGCGGATTTGAGATCGGCAGTCATGGCCATAAACACGAAAATTACAGTAGCTTAAGCGATGAAGATATTCGTAAACAGATTTCAATTGCTCATACCACATTAACCGAACTGACAGGACAGTCCCCGAAGTTGATCCGTATGCCTAATGGCGACTTTGATAAAAGAGTCCTTCAGGTTGCCGGCACTTTAGGCTACAAAACCATTCAGTGGGATACAGATTCCCTGGACTGGAAAAACCCTGGTACTCAGGTCATAATCGACCGTGTTGTAAATAAAGCGCATCCTGGCGATATCGTCCTTCTGCATGCCAGTGATTCCTGTAAACAAACGCATGAAGCCCTGCCCGTCATTATTGACAAGTTGCGCGCACAAGGCTATGAATTCGTGACTGTATCCGAACTGCTTCAACAGGGTACAGTAAAAGGCAAAGAGGTACGCGATCAGGCACTGGGTCTTTAAGGAGTTATTTTACATCGTTCTCAGCTAAAAACCAAAAGCAAATCGACATATTTCTCCCCATTCATCCGCATACTATCCACATTCATGATGAAGGAGGAATACGGCCATGAATTGGACTCGTTTGCGATTTGTTAGCACGGTATGCGTACTGGGCGTTGCACTGAGTGGATGCGGCTCGGATCAGGGTTCTACGCCCCCCCAGAACAGTTATAAAGAGATGAAAACGATGGTTGTCGATATCCTGAAAAGCGATGACGGAAAAAAAGCGGTAGAGGAGGCTTTAACCGGGGAAAACAGTTCATCCAAAGAAGGACAATCCGGTCAAAGCAGTGAAGAGGGTGGGTCTGGTGGTGGGTCTGGTGGTAGCATGGGAATGAAAATGCTTATGCCCATGCAATCGGCTGAACAGATGAAGATCGCAGTCAAAGATACTTTGGTATCACCTGAATATAAAAAAGAAATCGAAAAAATTATGACTGATCCACGTTTTGCCGGAGAATTTGCCAAAGCCATCAACAGCCAAAGCAAACAGCTTCATATGCAACTTATAAAAGACCCTTCTTATCAAAAATCAATTGAAGCAATGCTCAAGTCACCAGAATTAACCAAAATGTATATGGACTTAACTAAAACCCCTGAATATCGCAAACAATCTATGACAGTCATGCATGATGCCATGCAAAATCCGATTTTCCGACTTGAGGTTATGAATTTACTCAAAACCGTCGTACAAGAGGAGCTTCAACCCAAGGTTGAGAAAAAAACCGGTGAGCAAAGCGGTGCAGGCGGCGATAAGCAAGGTGGTGGTGGAGGTAGCGAAGGTGGGGGCGAAGGAGAACAAGGAGGAAGCCAATAATAAAAAGGCTGGTTTAATAAACCAGCCTTTTTTCTTTATTCAGATTCCGTGTGCAAAATCGTAATCTGAGCAGCAATATCATTGTAAATGGTCCCCGTGGCAGACTCAGATTTATATACAGATGGAGAAAAGTCGGCCTCTGACGGATGGTTATCTGGAATACCCAGCGGAATTTGAGCAAGAAGTTTTGTATGAAGAGTGTCTGCCAGCATAGCCCCCCCTCCTCGCCCAAAAACATAGTCCTTTTCTCCAGTGGAGGACACATAATAAGACATGTTCTCCACAACGCCGATGATCTTATGATCCGTTTGAAGCGCCATTGCGCCTGCACGTGCAGCTACAAAAGCCGCCGTCGCATGTGGAGTAGTGACAATGATTTCTTCACTCTGCGGAATCATTTGATGTACGTCAAGCGCTACATCGCCAGTGCCTGGTGGTAAATCGAGAATCATATAGTCCAGTTTTCCCCATTCGACATCACTAAAAAACTGTCTGAGCATTCTCCCCAGCATGGGACCTCTCCAGATCACCGGGTTGTTTTCTCTAACAAAGAAGCCCATAGACATGATTTTGATACCAAATCGCTCCACTGGCTGAATGATACCATCTTCGACAGAAGGCACATCCTCTACTCCAATCATATCCGGCACACTGAATCCATAGATATCCGCATCAATTAAACCCACACGCTTCCCCTGTCTAGCTAAAGCAGCCGCCAAATTTACAGCTACTGTCGATTTTCCGACACCACCCTTTCCGCTTGCAATGGCAATAAATCGTACGCCAGATGCTGGGCTAAGCAGCTCATGTTCTTCCATGCCAACAGCATGTCCTTTGGTCAAAACCGGGTCAGCCGCTTCCTCGGCCTCCTCTCCATTTTGAAGGGCAGACTTTTCATGCTCAGATGCCTCACGAATACGAATATGAACGTGACTTAATCCCGCCTCTTCTAATGTCTGCCGTATTTCTCGTTCCAACTCTTTCAGCGTCTCTTCCTGGCTATTTAGGGTAATGGCAGTCAAGGATACCCGATCCTCTTTAACCACCACATCCCGAATAAAATGGAGATCGACTAGACGGCGTCCTGTATGAGGCTCCCGCACTTGTTGAAGTAGCTCTATAACTTGCTCTCTTGATTGCATGAATTATCAGCACCTCTGCTCTAATGAATTACGGAGTGGTAAACACTTACAGTATACCACTATCTGGCTTCAGGTGCTGGTGAGATCCCCTTTTCCCCGGCACTGTAACGCAAAATCCCCTTATATATGGACGCCGCCACCTGCCTTTGATAGCTCACGTCACTAAGTCGTCTAGCTTCCTCAGGATGGGACAAAAATCCTACTTCTACAAGGGCTGATGGCATTTTGAGAGCTTTCAATAAATAAACTGTGTTCACGGTCTTAGCCACTCTGTCCGTATTTTCCAAGTTGCGTTTGATCTCTTCCTGAATTAAAGACGCCAAATTCCCGTTATCTGCATGGTTAGGTACGTAAAAGGTTTGGGCTCCACTCCAACGGCTCGACGGAATACTGTTCATATGGATACTTAGAAAGAGGTCTGCTTTCTGCTCCTCAATTATACGCACACGCTGCTTCAAATCCTCCGTTTTTCTTCTGGAATAACCTTTCGTTTCTTGCTGCGCCAGGTCGCGATCATCCTCACGTGTCATGACAACAACAGCACCTGCTTGCTGTAAATAATCCCGCAAATAAAAAGCGATTGCCAGATTAATATCCTTTTCAATAATCCCTTCTTTGCTAACCGCCCCTCCATCAGGCCCTCCGTGTCCAGCATCTAGGGCAATTACTTTACCAGTAAGGGGTAAACTCCAATGGGTCCAAGCTCTCGAAGCAGGTATCTCATACAATGCCAGTGTAATAAATAGAACGGCGAGACAACAGCCCAACAGCATTTTTTGCAACGTCCGATAGCGAATCCACAGTGTAACCTCGTTTTTACGATTATTTTTTTGCATAACAAAACGCCTCCGTCCTATACAGATACTAATAATCTATATGGGACGAGGCGTGTAGATAGTACAACTCAGGCATGAACAAATTCTTTCATACCTTCAATCAGCACTTGAGCGACTTCTGGTCGTGTAAATTCAGGTGGCGGGCAAACCCCAGAGCGCAACAATTCCCGTACCTTGGTGCCCGAGAGCGTTAAATGATGCTCCTTGGGATGTGGGCATGTTTTACTTGAGGCCATATTTCCACATCGGGTGCAATAAAAACTGTGTTCAAAGAACAATGGAGTAATCCTCAGCTCTTCAGGTGTAAAGTGCCTGAAAATTTCCTGTGCTTCGTAGGTACCATAATAGTCTCCTACACCAGCATGATCCCTTCCAACAATAAAATGGGTGCAGCCATAGTTTTTTCGCACAATAGCATGGAAAATGGCCTCTCTAGGACCCGCGTATCGCATGGCAGCAGGAAATACCCCCAGAAAAGTCCGATCAGCCGGATAATAATTGTCCAACAGCACCAGATAGCTCTTCATACGCACATCTGCCGGAACGTCATCTGACTTGGTTTCACCAACGAGTGGGTTTAGAAACAAAGCATCCACAATCTCCATCGCGCTTTTTTGGATGTACTCATGTGCCCGGTGTACCGGATTTCGTGTTTGAAATCCTACTACTGTTTTCCAGCCTTTTTCTGCAAAATAGTCGCGTGTCTGTGATGGTGTATAGTAAAACTCACTAAATTGTGTGGGCTCAGGCCGATTCAGCACTTGCACACATCCACCAACATACGTAGCAGGTCGATCTAACAGTTTTTTTACGCCAGGATGAGCCGGGTCATCCGTCTTGAATACTCGTCTGGCTTCCTCAGCCTGATCTACCTGATAAATACTTTCAATATCAAGTACAGCATAAATAGTACCATCTGTTTCACCCACCAAAGCCACCTGCTGACCTAATTTCAATTCACTGGCTACACTTTCTGCAACTGCAAGAGTAATGGGAATACTCCAGACTGTACCATCGGCAAGACGCATATCTGTTACCACTGACCGATAATCAGATTCATTCATAAACCCCGTCAAAGGAGAGAATGCCCCCACTCCAATCAAATCCAGATCAGAAATGGTCCATGAGTTTACACGGATTGGAAACAATTCCTCTGCGGCCTGCAAAAGTGCTTTTTGCTTCGGTCCTGTAATGATTTTATCAACAAGTGTTCCGCCATGCGGAAGAATTGCAGTCATAATGCACTTCCCTTCTCTTCATAAATATGACTCATAGCTACCTGAATACCATTTTATTGATGGAGCCCGCACTCCGTTTTCTCATTACCTGACCAGCGACCTGCACGAGGATCTTCACCTGGTAGGACCTCACGGGTACATTGCTCACAACCAATACTGGGATAATTGCGGTCATGCAATGGATTATACAGCACTTCATGAGTACGGATATAGTTCCATACATCCTCGGATGTCCAGCTTGCCAAGGGGTTAAATTTAACGAGTCCAAACTTTTCGTCATACTCTACCTTTTTTGAATTCGCACGGGTAGGGGCCTGATCCCGGCGAATACCGGTAATCCATGCATCGTATTGTGACAAAATACGTGTCAGCGGCTCAACTTTGCGTATACCACAACATGTGTTTGGATCTGTTTTCCACAGTTCCTCTCCATGCTCAGCCGCTTGCTCTTCAGGAGTAATTAAGGGAGAGACCCTAACAAAATCCAAGTTATATCTGGCTTTCATCTGATCTCGCGTATCATAAGTTTCTTGAAAATGAAAGTCGGTGTCCAAGTAAAAAATGTCGGTGGAAGGGCTAATTTTTTGAAGCATATCTACTAGTACTACATCTTCTGCTCCGAAGCTACAAGCAAAGGTAAGATTGGGAAATGTAAGAACAGCATACTGGATAATTTCCTCTGGCGTAGCCTCTTCCAGTTCAATTGCCTTGACTCTAATCAACGCTTCTTTCTCCAATAAATTCATTATCAATGCGCCTCCATATGAAGATTCATAAATAAGTGTCACTCCAATACCGACTAAACTAATAAGATTAAATACAGTATAAAACTTTCACAATCATTGTCAATCCACCGCAAAATGCCCTGATGCAAGCATTTATCCACCTAAATTTGCAGGAATGTTGCTCTGTCAGCATTCTTTAATGCTTTCTTGCGTATCCAATCAAGTTCATTGACTTTATATAAAATATTCTTATACCAAACATTTGAAAAATGGCCCATAGGCCCAGTGCGCGGCAGCCATCGGTAATGCTGAACAGCTTTGGGTTGCTTTGATCAAGCAAGAACCATCTGTAGAAGAAAGCAAGCATCGTTTCTAAATCTAAGATTATCGAAGGATGCTAACCGAGGGAATTGAAAATGACTTTAGGTTTCACTCTACTATTCTGGAGCTCTGGCGTCAGCGATGCCTTCATTCTGAAAATTATAAAAGGAATGACTGCGCGCTGAACTCTTAGTATACCTCTATTCAATCCTAAAGCGCTCGTAGCGGCAATTCCCAAGGAATTGATCACTGAACACAAGCAAGACTCTTATCGCTACTGGAAGCCTATTTAAAGCCTGTCATCAATGAAGGGCGATTTTATGAGGGTAGACAGTCGGACAATACACGGGCTCCCGGTTATAGTTTGGAGCGATTGCTGTGTAGACTATTTCTATTACCAGTAACATGTACATCGCCGTTGCAATTGCAGTAGCCTAGGAAGCGGACACTGCTAGGCTAAGGACCGTCCTTCTGCTCCGTTCACACAAATAAAAAGGGGTATTCCTTGCCGTATCCCTAGCTACGCCCAAAACAGCTGTACAAGAGGCATAGACAGTGCCAGCCAGAACATATCAAGGAGGACTTTACATAAACAAGTGAAAGCAAAGTATCCTCGTGAAACAGCACTTAGCAGAGAATATTAAGATGAGGCTATATTGAATAGCCGAACATTATATTTTTAGTCACAGGTTATAAACATTACAGAATAAACTGCGTTGAAATAGCAAACTGTATTTGTGTATAACAATATCATCTTCAATTCCATCGTTGATAACTTTTCGTATTCCGTGCATTTGCATGCAGTTATTTATGTATTCGCTGAAACATGCTGAAGCTTGTAACTTTTAGAGTAGATCTACTTATCCACATGTGGATAATGATCAGGAAATGACTAAATAAAAAAGAACCCTTTCCATAAGGAAAAGGTTCTTCTGTATTCGAAATATTAACGTTTCGAGAACTGTGGTGCACGACGAGCGGCTTTGAGACCGTACTTTTTACGTTCTTTCATACGTGGGTCACGAGTCAAGAAGCCTGCTTTTTTCAAAGCTGGACGGAATTCCGGATCTGCTTTCAACAGAGCACGGGAAATACCGTGGCGAATTGCGCCGGCTTGACCAGAGATACCACCACCATGAGCGATAACGAGTACGTCATAGCTGCCAACTGTTTCTGTCAGGTTCAGTGGTTGTTTTACGATCAGTTTGAGAGTTTCCAAACCAAAATATTCATTAATATCACGCTTATTGATGACAATGCGTCCTTCACCCGGTACGAGACGAACACGAGCTACCGAATGTTTACGACGACCTGTCCCATAGTATTGTACTTGTGCCATGAAACTGTCCTCCCTTTTAATTATCCGCGAAGTTCGTAAACTTCAGGTTTTTGTGCTGCATGTGGATGCTCAGTGCCTCTGTAAGCTTTAAGTCTCAGCTTCATTTTCTCGCCTTGACGAGTTTTAGGAAGCATACCGTGAACAGCCAATTCCAACATGCGCTCAGGCTTGTTCTTAACCATTTCTTGTGCAACCGTTACTTTCAGACCACCCGGATGCAGGGAGTGACGGTAGTATTTCTTGTTCTCCATTTTTTTACCGGTCAATACGATTTTTTCCGCATTGATTACAACAACAAAATCACCTGTGTCCACATGTGGTGTAAATTGTGGCTTGTGTTTGCCGCGAATCAACGCAGCCGCTTCGCTTGCCAGACGGCCGAGCGTTTTACCTTCGGCATCAATGATGTGCCAGTTGCGCTCAACTTCATTTGGCTTCGCCATATACGTAGTACGCATGAAAAGTATCCTCCTTAAGTTCGTTAACAGAAATCATCATTTATCTTCGTTCGTTAAGTTGCTGCATTATTGATGGATTAGATGTTAATTTAAAGTGATTATCTTAATTGGGGCTGTGGGAAAGCCATTAAGAAAACACAACTTTTATATTACAGGATAACCATCAATTCCGCAAGGGTAAAATCAATGTTTTTTGATGTTTTCGTCGTACTCTACATTCCAGAGCGTTAAAGCGTGTCCAACGGCCGTAGGTCCAGCCTTTGAACGATTTTTCGCCTCCAAAATGGAAGGAATATCATCCGACGATTTTTTGCCTTCTCCCACTTCCAGCAAAGTACCCATAATAATCCGAACCATGTGCTGTAAAAATCCGCTACCTGTAATATAAGTATGGATAATTCCCTGATCATCCGAGCCCGGACGTGAAAAGGAATGGTCTACTGTCATATAGGCTTCGTAAATAGTGCGAACATGATTCGTCTTTTGGGAACGTCGAGATGCGAACGAAGTATAGTCAAAGGTGCCCACTAAATGAGCCAACCCTTCCTCCATCGCTCTTACATCCAGTCTCGTTGGATGATGGGCCTGTGTACGACGGTGAAAGATGTCCGGAAACCGGTTCGCATTAATGCTGTACCGATATGTCTTCCGCTTCGCCATGCGGCGTGCATGAAAGGACAGTGGCACCTCTCTCGCATCCGTAACGATGATATCACGAGGCAACCAGGCATTAAGTGCCAGACACCAGCGCTGTAACGGAATCGGCGATTCAGTGTGAAAATTGAATACCTGCCCGTATGCATGTACACCTGCATCTGTACGGCCTGAGCCTGTAATTTTAAGACGCTCGCCCGTCAATGAGTAAATAGCATGTTCAAGGCAGTCCTGAATGGTGTTACCGTCAGGCTGCGTCTGAAAGCCATCATAGTGGGTTCCGTCATAGTTCACCTTCATGCACAAGTTCCGCATGTTTCTCACACCTTTATAGGGGTAGTCTCTGGCCTTACAAGGAATAACCGAACATAACAAAGGAGAAGCCCCTCAAGGACTCCTCCAAGAGAAAAAAAGGGTTGTTCAGAATCAAGCCGATTCTGTCCACCCTTCCCTCATCTTCGCCTGTCTACGCGCGGTCAACCAATTCCAGATATACCATTGGAGCGGCGTCGCCACGACGAGGTCCCAATTTCAAGATACGAGTGTATCCACCTGGACGCTCAGTGTAACGTGTAGCCAATTCGCTAAACAGCTTTTGGATTGCATCCTGCTCACCATCCAAAGTTTCACGGCGAACGAACGCAGCCACTTGACGACGTGCGTGCAGATCTCCTTTTTTCGCTTTGGTGATCAGTTTTTCAGCAATAGAACGAACTTCTTTCGCTTTAGCCTCAGTAGTTTGGATACGCTCATACAAGAACAGATCGGTTACCAAATCACGAAACAAAGCTTTACGGGCACTGGAGTTACGGCCCAATTTTTGGTATGCCATGTAATTTCCCCTCCTTCACAAAAACGTTGCTGTACTATTCTTCCGTACGAAGTCCTAAACCAAGTTCCTCAAGCTTCTCTTGTACTTCTTCCAAAGATTTGCGACCCAAGTTACGGACCTTCATCATATCTTCTTCAGATTTAGTCGTGAGTTCTTGTACCGTATTGATACCAGCGCGCTTAAGGCAGTTATAGGAACGGACGGAGAGATCCAGCTCTTCGATCGTCATTTCAAGAACTTTTTCTTTCTTGTCTTCTTCTTTTTCAACCATAATTTCAGCATCTTTTGCCTCGTCCGTGAGACCCACGAACAACATCACATGCTCGGTCAAAATTTTGGCTCCAAGGCTCACTGCTTCCTCGGGACGAATACTTCCGTCAGTCCAAACCTCAAGTGTCAGCTTGTCGTAATTCGTAACCTGGCCGACACGCGTATTTTCTACGCCGTAGTTCACGCGTGCAATCGGAGTGTAGATGGAGTCGACGGGAATGACGCCGATCGGCTGGTCATCACGTTTGTTCCGATCCTGCTTAACGTAACCGCGACCGCGATTGGCAAAAATACGCATGTGAAGTCTCGAACCCGGTCCGAGCGTAGCAATGTGAAGATCCGGATTAAGAATTTCCACATCACTATCCGCACGGATATCTCCTGCCGTTACAACTCCTTCGCCTTCCGCATCGATTTCGAGTACTTTCTCTTCATCCGAGTGGATTTTAAGCGATAAAGCTTTCAAGTTCAGAATGATCTCCGTTACGTCTTCCTTCACACCGGGAACCGTTGCAAACTCGTGCAGAACCCCATCGATCTGAACCGATGTGACTGCTGCCCCCGGTAACGAGGATAACAGAATACGGCGAAGCGAGTTACCCAACGTCGTACCGTATCCGCGTTCCAGCGGTTCTACTACGAATTTTCCATAGGTGCCATCATCATTGACGTCAACCGTCTCAATTTTCGGCTTTTCGATTTCTATCACTGCAATATCCCTCCTTCAAAACGTCGCTCCTATATGAAACATTCACCTTATCCATAGTCTATCATGCAGTATACCTAAACATCCATTCTTGGCAGTTTGTGCCGGATCTATACTACACGCAGAGGAGAAATCTCATTAGACGCGACGACGTTTTGGAGGACGGCATCCGTTATGAGGTACCGGAGTTACGTCTTTAATCAGGTTAACTTCCAAACCAGCAGCTTGCAAAGAGCGAATTGCTGCTTCGCGACCTGCACCAGGTCCTTTAACCATGACTTCGACAGTTTTCATGCCGTGTTCCATAGCAGCTTTAGCAGCAGTTTCTGCGGCCATTTGTGCTGCGAATGGAGTAGATTTACGGGAACCACGGAATCCCATGCCGCCTGAGCTGGCCCAAGAGATTGCGTTACCGTGTGGATCTGTGATCGTAACGATCGTGTTGTTGAACGTGGAACGGATGTGTGCCACGCCAGTCTCGATATTTTTACGGTCACGGCGTTTTGTACGTACAACTTTTTTCGGTTTAGCCATTGAATGTTATCCTCCCTTCTTATTTCTTTTTGTTCGCTACAGTCCGACGAGGACCTTTACGGGTACGAGCATTAGTTTTAGTACGTTGTCCGCGAACAGGCAATCCACGACGGTGACGAACACCACGGTAGCAGCCAATCTCAGTCAGACGTTTAATATTCAAGGAAATTTCACGACGCAGATCGCCTTCTACTTTAACTTCTTTGTCGATCGTTTCACGTAATTTGCTCACTTCATCTTCAGTCAAATCACGAACACGCGTGTTTGCACTGATGCCTGTTTCCTTCAAGATTTTCTGAGAAGTCGTTTTACCGATTCCGAAAATGTAAGTCAAGGCGATCTCAACGCGTTTGTCACGTGGCAAATCCACACCAGCTATACGAGCCATTTTACGCTACACCCCCTTCTATTAACCTTGTTTTTGTTTGTGTTTCGGATTTTCGCAAATAACCATTACATTCCCTTTGCGGCGAATGACTTTGCATTTTTCGCAAATAGGTTTTACAGAAGGTCTTACCTTCATGTTGATTACCTCCTCCAAGCTTTACCCTGGTAAAACTCGCTTCGTGAACATTCACATCGTTTTGCCGAGCAAAACAAGTTTTTTTAAATGACATACGTTTAATAAAAACCTGCATGAATTACTTGCGGTACGTTATACGGCCTTTGGTTAAATCGTAAGGCGATAACTGTACAACCACCTTGTCGCCTGTCAAAATACGGATAAAGTGCATCCGCAGCTTTCCGGAAACATGAGCAAGAATTTGATGACCGTTCTCCAGCTCTACCTTGAACGTAGCGTTCGGTAGTGGCTCGATTACCGTACCTTCAACCTCAATGACATCTTCTTTGGCCAAAGTCAGTCTCCTTTCTCTTCAGCTTGGTATTCGGACGAGTCCAGGAAAGTTTTCACTGCATGGCGCAGCTTTCCGTTCGTCACCCGACCGCTTTCGTTTAAACTGTTTACAATCTCGCTACTAATCTTTGGCTGAGGCACCAAATGAAGAACATTTTTCTTCTTCGCTTGATCAAACTTTCGTTTATCCCCATCCGCAATATATACAAACCTGCTATCTGCTACTGAAACGACAACCGCAATCTGTCCGGCACCTCTGCCCTTCAGAATCTTCACCAGCTGACCGATTTGCAGGTTTCCTTGCTGAATCATTCCAATCACCTACGCACTCAGTTTCGTGAAAATGTCCATGCCGCCCGTTTCGCACGTCACCGCTTGCTCGTTATGAGCACATGAGGTTACGTTCATCGTAACGACCGTCCAGTTGTCTTCCAGCGTCCCTACATGGTGAGAACCTATCTGAATCATAGATTCAATAGCCAGCTCAATGCCGGTTTTCAGCCTCGGCCCCTGCTCAGGAATACCACGGTTTGGATTCTCAATATATTGCCGAATGGCATGCGACATTGTAAACTGGCGAGTTTTCGCGATGATATCGCCTTTGTTTAACTTGCGTTTGCCGGGAAATCCGTGCACCAGTTGTTCGTTGACTGAAGCGCAAATGCTAGCAGGAAAACCGTTATAACCTTTAAAAGACGGCACAGCTCCCTGACTGCGAATATACCGATCAGCTAAATGATCAAGTTCACCGGTCGTAATACCGGGCTCGATGTGTCCTGCCAAGAGATGATCCGTCTCCGTATCTATTCTCTTAGCGTTCCTCATTAAGCTTGATTCCGTCCCCGACTTGCAAATGATCATTACAGCTAACCCCGCAACAAGGACACGATATTTTGGGAAACCACATCAATATCCTGTTCTCCGTCAATATGACGCAGAAGATTCTGGTTCTCATAAAACGTGAGGAGTGGTGCTGTTTTATTACTATATTCTTCAAGTCGTGTTCTTACGCTATCTTCATTATCGTCAGGACGCTGATAGAGTTCCCCACCGTCTTTATCGCAAATGCCTTCAACCTTAGGAGGATTAAAGACAATATGATAGCTAGTTCCGCAGCTTTTACAAACCCGCCGTCCTGTGATTCGTGCCAACAAGTTGTCACTATCCACTTTCAAGTTGATGACGTCATCTAGCTTCGTATTCAAACGACCCAAAATTTGATCCAAGGCTTCAGCTTGAGCCAAAGTTCTTGGAAAACCGTCCAGCAAGAACCCTTTCTTGCAATCTGGCTGTTGTAGCCGTTCTTCAACGATACCGATTGTTACGTCATCCGGAACAAGTTCACCCTTGTCGATATATTCTTTAGCTTTAATGCCAATAGGTGTTCCCTGTTTCATCGCTAGGCGAAAAGCATCACCTGTCGAGATATGAGGAATGCCGAATTCCTTCACAATGACATCTGCTTGTGTACCTTTACCAGCCCCCGGAGGGCCCATGATCAAAATATTCACAATCTGTCACTCCTCAAGACGACCCCTACACAAGAAACAGCACAAAAGGTGCCGGTAAGCATGCGAACATCCTAAGCCGGTACCTATTGCCTATTTGTTGATGAAGCCTTTGTAATGGCGTTTGATCAGTTGGCTTTCGATTTGCTTCATTGTATCCAATGCTACACCAATGATGATGAGCAATGAAGTACCGCCAATTTGCACGGAACGAGGCAAGCCCGAAAGCGAACCGAAGAATACCGGCAAAACGGATATGACTGCCAGAAACAAAGCTCCTGTCATTGTCAAACGTGACATTACTCGTGTCAAGTATTTCTCCGTGGCCTTACCCGGGCGAATTCCCGGAATATAACCGCCGTTCTTCTTCATATTGTCGGCCATTTGCTGCGGATTCATCTGTACAAAGGTATAGAAGAATGTGAAACCGATAATCATTACGACATACAAAACCATGCCCAGCGGCTTGTCATAGTACAAGTAAGTGGTAATCCACTTAGCCCAAGCATGATCTGCCCAGAAACTCGCAATAATTGTCGGGAATTGCAGCAATGATACCGCAAAGATTACCGGAATAACGCCTGCCGCATTAATTTTCATCGGAATATGCGTATTCTGGCCACCGTACATTTTGTTGCCAACTACACGTTTCGCGTATTGTACCGGGATTTTCCGAATACCTTGCTGGATGTAGATAACACCAACAATAATCAGAACAATCACCAGGGCAATTATAATTGCCTTCAGAATATTCATAAACAGCTGATCTGCCTGAATAAACTGAGATTCTACAACCGTCCGAATATGTCTTGGAATACCCGCCGCAATCCCTGCGAAGATAACAATAGAGATACCATTGCCGATTCCCTTTTCAGTAATTTGCTCACCGAGCCACATAAGGAACGTAGTTCCTGCTGTAAGCACAATGGCAATAACCAGATAATCTGCAAAAGTGGCTCCTGGAATCATCGCTGCACCGTACAGTCGATTAAAGCCAATCGACGTTCCGAATGCTTGAATCAGGCCAAGTATTACCGTACCATAACGCGTAATTTGAGCCAACTTCTTTTTACCATGCTCTCCTTGTTTAGCCCATTCCGCAAGTTTCGGAATCACGTCCATTGACAGCAACTGTACAATGATGGACGCTGTAATATATGGCATAATCCCGAGGGCGAAGATCGAAAACTGATACAATGCGCCCCCTGAGAAGGTGTTAAGGAGTCCAAACAACTCGCTTCCTGCCTGATCCTGAGAAGTAAAGACTTGCTTGTTCACGCCGGGAACCGGCACGAAGGAGCCAATACGATATACAAAGAGTATAAACAGGGTAAACAGGATTCGGGTTCTAAGATCCTCAACCCGCCATATATTTTTCAGGGTCTTGAACATTAGATCACCTCGGTTTTACCGCCGGCAGCTTCAATTTTCTCTACCGCAGATTGAGAGAACTTGTTCGCTTTAACTGTCAACTTCACAGTGATTTCACCGTTACCCAGAATTTTAATTCCGGATTTGGCGTTTTTCACAATGCCATTGTTCAGCAAAAACTCAGGGCTTACTTCTGTACCCGCTGCAAAACTGTTCAAATCTTCGATATTCAAAACCGCATACTCTTTACGAGTAGGATTTACGAAACCGCGTTTAGGCAAGCGACGATACAGTGGGTTTTGACCACCCTCGAAGCCCGGACGTACACCACCGCCGGAACGAGCGTTTTGACCTTTATGACCACGACCAGAAGTTTTACCCGTACCGCTACTAGGACCACGACCCAAACGTTTACGTTCTTTGCGGGAGCCTGGAGCTGGGGAAAGCTCATGTAACTTCATCGTTCGTTGCACCTCCTTGATTATTGTTAAAATACTTTATTTCTTAAGCCTCAATTTCTTTAACAGAAACCAAATGGCTAACTTGATTAATCATCCCGCGAATAGCTGCATTGTCGGGTTGAACTACTTTATGGTTGATTTTACGCAAGCCGAGCGTTTTAACAGTCGTTCTCTGATTACCAGGACGGCCGATCAACGAACGAACGAGGGTAATTTCTAATTTCGCCATGATATTCCCTCCTTAGCCCAGCAGCTCTTCGATGGATTTGCCGCGCAATTTTGCAACTTCTTCAGCGCGTTTCAAGCGGGACAAACCTTCCAAAGTCGCATTGACCATATTCATGGAATTCGAAGAACCCAAAGATTTTGTCAAGATATCACCTACACCAGCAAGTTCCAGTACAGCACGAACCGGACCACCAGCGATAACTCCAGTACCTTCCGATGCCGGTTTCAACAGAACCCGGCCAGCACCGAACTTACCTGTAACAAGGTGAGGAATTGTTGTTCCTACGAGTGGAACGTGAACCAGGTTTTTCTTAGCATCTTCAATACCTTTGCGAATTGCATCAGGTACTTCGCCAGCTTTACCGATTCCAGCGCCTACCCAGCCGTTGCCGTCGCCCACTACTACCAGAGCACTGAAGCTGAAACGGCGTCCGCCTTTGACAACTTTAGCTACACGATTAATATTTACTACTCTTTCAGTCAGTTCCAAAGTATTCGGATCTACACGCAAGTCGTTAACCTCCTTTTGAGAAATGTCTTAGAATTCAAGGCCTGCTTCGCGAGCTGCATCAGCCAAAGCTTGAATCCGTCCATGATACAAGTATCCACCACGGTCAAATACGATGTTAGCATGACCTTTTTCTTTCGCACGTTTAGCAACGAGTTCGCCAACTTTACGAGCTGCTTCTACACTACCGCCGTTTTTGATTTCGCTGCTCAGTTCTTTATCCATAGTGGATGCAGATACTAATGTTACACCAGCTACATCATCAATCAGTTGTGCGTAGATATGCTTGGAAGAACGGAACACGTTCAAACGAGGACGTACAGCCGTACCTTCGATTTTCTTACGTACACGCAGATGTCTTCTGACACGTGCTTTATTTTTATCTTGTTTTGTAATCATCTCAAGTTTTCACTCCCTTCAGTTTGCCTTTTAAAACTTTATACTAAGACGCACTGGGTAAAAAAGAAGTACGAAGTCTTTCCAGCAGAAAGACCGCACAAAGTCGGTAAGAAACTTATTTCTTCTTACCGGCTTTACCTTCTTTACGAATGATGCGCTCGCCTTCGTATTTAATCCCTTTACCTTTGTACGGTTCAGGTTCACGAACGGAACGAATTTTAGCAGCGTAGGCACCTACACGCTCTTTATCAATTCCGCGAACGATGATTTTAGTGTTCGAAGGAACTTCGAATTCGATGCCCGCTTCCGGTGTGATTTCAACCGGGTGAGAGTATCCAACGTTCAGAACGATTTTATCTCCGGATTTGCTTGCACGATATCCGACCCCAACCAGCTCCAGAGATTTTGAAAACCCTTCAGTTACACCACTTACCATGTTGTTGACAACGCTGCGGGTTGTTCCATGCAAAGAGCGGTGAAGTTTGTTGTCCGAAGGACGAACTACATTAATTTCATTGTTTTCCACAGTAACGGACATGTCTTTATGAAGCTCACGAGTCAATGTTCCTTTAGGACCTTTAACTGTGATTGCTGTGTTGTTCAAAGTCACGTCAACACCACTTGGTACTGTGATTGGTTTACGACCAATACGGGACATATCTGTTGCACCTCCTATCTTTTAAACGTTATCTTACCAAACGTAGCAAACAACTTCTCCGCCGGCTTTGGACTGACGCGCTTCTTTGTCAGTCATGATACCTTTGGATGTTGAAATGATTGCGATCCCGAGTCCACCCAGTACGCGTGGAATCTCATTGCTCTTCGTGTAAACGCGAAGACCTGGTTTACTGATTCTTTTCAAACCTGTAATAACACGCTCGTTGTTTGCACCGTATTTCAAGAAAATACGGATGATCCCTTGTTTGCTATCTTCAACAAATTCCGCATCACGAATGAATCCTTCACGTTTCAGGATGTCGGCGATTTGTTTTTTCATTGTAGATGCAGGCATTTCTACTGTTTCGTGACGAACTGTGTTCGCGTTACGAATACGAGTAAGCATATCTGCAATTGGATCAGACATAGTCATTGTGTATAAACCTCCTTCCCAAACAGGACTTTTTACCAGCTTGCTTTTTTCACGCCAGGAATCTGGCCTTTATAAGCTAATTCACGGAAGCAAATTCTGCAGATCTTAAACTTTTGCAGTACCGAATGTGGACGACCACAACGCTCGCAACGAGTGTAAGCACGAACTTTAAACTTTGGTGCGCGTTGTTGTTTGACTTTCATTGAAGTTTTTGCCACTTAGCCTGACACCTCCTAAATAGTTTCGGAGAACAGGGTGTCTTTAAAATCAGACGCCCGAAACGTTATGCCAACATTATTTTGCGAAAGGCATGCCCAGCTGAGTCAGAAGCTCACGGGACTCTTCGTCAGTTTTGGCAGTCGTTACGATAACGATGTCCATACCACGAACTTTATCAACTTGATCATACTCGATTTCCGGGAAGATCAACTGTTCTTTCAGACCAAGCGTGTAGTTACCACGTCCGTCAAAAGCTTTTGTCGATACACCATGGAAGTCACGTACGCGAGGAAGAGTAATGTTGAACAATTTGTCCAAGAAATAATACATACGCTCGCCACGAAGTGTTACCTTTACACCGATCGGCATGTTTTCACGCAATTTAAAACCTGCAATAGATTTTTTTGCGCGAGTGATTACTGGTTTTTGACCAGCGATCAGCTGCATGTCGTTGAGAGCTGAATCAAGTACTTTGGAGTTTTGGACTGCGTCGCCAACACCCATGTTGATTACAACTTTCTCGATTTTAGGCACTTGCATCACTGTTGTATAGTTGAACTTCTGCATCAAAGCAGGAGTGATTTCTTTCAAGAAACGTTCTTTCATTCTTGTTGTAGCCATGAATCATATACCTCCTTTCTTCAAAAAATAATTAGTCGATCACTTCGCCAGAACGTTTTGCAATGCGCACTTTTTTTCCGTTATCCAAAACTTTGTAACCAACACGGGTTACTTTTCCGCTCTTCGGATCAATGTGCATAACGTTGGAAACGTGAATCGGAGCTTCTTTCTCGATGATGCCGCCTTGTGGATTCAACTGATTAGGCTTTTGGTGTTTTTTAATCATGTTAACACCTTCCACAAGCACACGGTTTTGACGAGGGTAAGCAGCGATAACGCGACCTTTTTTACCTTTATCTTTACCTGTAATCACCAGAACAGTGTCGTCTTTTTTGACGTGCAGCTTGTTGTTATGGGATTCCAGAACTTTTTTCACTTTTGGCATTTCGTACACCTCCTACGGGCACATTTTAAGGTGAGTTTAGATCACTTCCGGAGCCAAGGAAACGATTTTCATGAAGTCCTTGTCACGAAGTTCGCGAGCAACTGGTCCGAAAATACGAGTACCACGTGGGCTCTTGTCTTCTTTAACGACCACTGCTGCGTTTTCGTCAAATCCGATGTAGGAACCGTCTTTACGGCGGATAGAACGTTTAGTACGAACAACAACCGCTCTTACTACATCACCCTTTTTGACAACGCCGCCTGGTGTTGCTTGTTTTACGGAACAAACGATCAGGTCACCAATTTGAGCTGTACGACGCCCCGTACCACCGAGCACACGGATACACATCAGTTCCTTCGCGCCGGAATTGTCAGCTACAGTCAAACGTGTAAATGGTTGAATCATTTATTTATCCTCCTTTCGGAAAAACTACACTACATTAGATTATAACAGCTTTTTCAACGATTTCGACCAGTCTCCAGTTTTTGTCTTTGGACAAAGGGCGAGTTTCCATGATTTTAACAGTATCACCAATTTGTGCGGTGTTGTTTTCATCATGAGCTTTGAATTTCTTAGTTACTTTAATGCGTTTATGGTAGAGATCATGTTTTTTGTAAGTTTCTACAGCAATCACAATCGTTTTATCCATTTTGTCGCTGACTACTTTACCGACTAATACTTTACGGGCATTACGTTCGCTCATTGTTGGCCTCCTTCCTAATTACAGGCGGATTTTCCACCCGGTCTGATATCTTAGCTAATCCCAAGTTCTCTTTCACGGATCACAGTTTTAGCACGAGCAATTTCCTTACGCACAGCGCCGATCCGAGTCGGGTTATCAAGCTGACCGGTAGCGAGTTGAAAACGAAGGTTGAAAAGTTCTTCTTTAAAACCGGAGATCTTTTGTTCGATTTCAGCAGTGGTTAGGTTGCGGAATTCACTAGCCTTCATTTGCTTCACCACCCAATTCTTCACGTTTCACAAACTTAGTTTTGATTGGCAGTTTGTGAGCGGCAAGACGCATTGCTTCACGAGCAATCTCTTCCGGAACACCAGCAAGTTCGAACATAATCTTGCCTGGTTTCACTACTGCAACCCATTTTTCTACGTTACCTTTACCACTACCCATACGAACCTCAAGAGGCTTCTGAGTAATTGGTTTGTCAGGGAAAATTTTAATCCAAACCTTACCACCACGTTTGATGTAACGAGTCATCGCAATACGAGCAGCTTCGATTTGACGGTTAGTAATCCATGCAGGTTCAGTAGCTTGCAAACCGTACTCACCAAAGTTCAGTGTAGTACCGCCTTTTGCACGACCCTTCATATGACCACGTTGTTGTTTACGATGTTTTACGCGTTTTGGTACCAACATGATTAGTTGCCTCCTTCCTGAGGAGCTTGTTTCTTAGCTGGAGGAAGAACCTCTCCACGATAGATCCATACTTTTACGCCAAGACGACCGTAAGTAGTATGAGCTTCCGCTGTACCATAGTCAATGTCGGCACGAAGCGTATGCAGTGGAACAGTTCCTTCGCTGTACCCTTCGGAACGAGCGATTTCGGCACCGCCAAGACGTCCGCCTACTTGAGTTTTAATTCCTTTTGCTCCGGAACGCATAGTTCTTTGAATTGCTTGTTTCAAAGCACGACGGAAAGAAACACGACGTTCCAATTGTTGTGCAATGCTTTCAGCAACCAGAATTGCATCCAGTTCAGGATTTTTAATTTCAGAAATATTGATGTGTACCTTTTTACCGCCTGCGATTTTAGTAATTTCATTACGCAGATTTTCAACTTCGGAACCACCCTTACCGATAACCATACCTGGTTTCGCAGTGTGAATCGTTACGTTGACACGGTTAGCTGCTCTCTCGATTTCAACACGGGATACAGCGGAGTCTTTCAATCTTTTTTTCAGATGTTCACGAATTCTAACGTCTTCCAGCAAAAGATCACCGAAATCTTTGCCTGCATACCATTTGGATTCCCAATCACGGATAATACCGATTCGGAGTCCGACGGGATTTACCTTTTGGCCCACACGTTTTCCCTCCTTATTTTTCAGATACCACCAGAGTAATATGACTGGTGCGTTTGTTGATGCGACTTGCACGACCCATTGCACGCGGGCGGAATCGTTTCATTGTAGGACCTTGGTTTACAAAAACCTGAGATACTACCAATTTATTTACGTCCAAAGAGTAGTTGTGATCTGCATTTGCAATCGCAGAATTCAACAATTTCTCAACGACTGGAGAAGCGGACTTTGGAGTGTGACGAAGAATTGCGATCGCCTCACCAACCTGCTTACCGCGAATCAAATCGATAACAAGTTTCACTTTGCGAGCAGAAATCCGTACGGACTTAGCATGTGCTTTTGCTTCCATTGAGTTTACCTCCTCTCAAACACTACGCTGTGTTGATTATCTTCTTGTTTTCTTATCGTCATCCGTATGGCCTTTGTACGTACGTGTTGGAGCAAATTCGCCCAATTTGTGTCCGACCATATCTTCCGTTACGTATACTGGCACGTGTTTACGACCATCATATACACCAAACGTATGTCCGATAAATTGTGGGAAAATCGTAGAGCGACGGGACCAAGTTTTGATTACCACTTTTTTGTCCGACTCGTTCAAAACCTCTACTTTTTTCAACAGGTAACCATCAATGAATGGTCCTTTTTTGAGACTGCGACCCATTTATGAATCCTCCCTTCGTTAAAACGTAGTCGTTCCTTAATATGTTAACGTGCGACTTAAGCGCACGTTTTATTACTTAGTACGACGACGAACGATGTACTTATCAGATGCTTTACCTTTTTTACGCGTCTTGTAACCAAGGGTTGGTTTACCCCATGGAGACATTGGAGATTTACGTCCGATTGGAGCGCGACCTTCACCACCACCGTGTGGGTGATCGTTAGGGTTCATTACAACACCGCGAACTTCAGGACGTTGTCCCAACCAGCGACTACGACCAGCTTTACCGATCTTCACCAGTTCGTGGTCTTCGTTACCTACAGAACCGATTGTAGCGCGGCAAACTTTCAGAATGCGGCGAACTTCACCAGAAGTCAAACGAATTGTAACATACTTTTCTTCTTTACCAAGAAGCTGGGCTTCCGTACCAGCGGCGCGAACGAGTTGGCCACCTTTACCCGGTTTCAATTCGATGTTGTGGATAACCGTACCTACTGGAATGTTTTCCAATGGTAAGGAGTTACCGATTTTGATATCGGAACCTGCACCGGATACCACTTCGTCTCCTACTTTCAGACCTTTAGGAGCGATGATGTAACGTTTTTCACCATCCACATAGTGGATAAGTGCGATGTTGGACGTACGGTTTGGATCATATTCGATCGTAGCAACGCGGCCCGGTATTCCATCTTTGTTACGTTTGAAGTCAATAATACGGTATTTACGTTTGTGTCCGCCGCCTTGATGACGAACTGTAATTTTACCTTGGTTATTGCGTCCAGCTTGCTTGCTCAGAGGTGCCAGCAACGATTTCTCGGGCTGATTAGTTGTAATCTCCTCGAAAGTAGATACAGACATAGCACGTCTGGCCGGGGACGTTGGTTTATACTTTTTAATTGGCACTGAGTTTCCCTCCTTACTTTACAGTTTCAATTATACCGTTTCAAAAAACTCAAGCGGCTTACTGTCTTTGCTCAGCGTTACGAACGCTTTTTTCCACTCGCTCGTATAGCCGGAATGACGTCCGTAGCGTTTTGGTTTTGCAGGAACACGAAGCGTATTTACGTTACTTACTTTCACGTTAAAAATGGCTTCGATTGCTTTTTTAACTTCGACTTTGTTAGAACGAATGTCAACCTCGAAAACGTATTTCAAGTCATTCATCATACCAGCCGTACGTTCGGTGATAACCGGACGTTTGATAATATCACGAGGATCCTTCATTACGCGAGCACCTCCTCTACCTTCTGAACTGCTTCCTTCGTAATGATCAGTTTGTCGTGTCCGAGCACATCAAGAACATTAATGCCGTCTGCGGCTACAAACTTCACACCAGGAATATTACGAGCGGACAGTGCTACATTATCATCATAGCTAGGAGCTACAATCAATGCTTTACGATCAGCTTTAAGGTTATTCAAAATGGCTGCGAATTCTTTCGTTTTAGGTCCGTTCAGTGTAAGAGCGTCCAATACGATAATTTCATTCTCAATCACTTTGGATGACAACGCCGATTTGATCGCCAGACGACGAACTTTTTTAGGCAATTTGTAAGCATAGCTGCGTGGAGTCGGACCGAATACAGTACCGCCACCAACCCATTGCGGTGCACGGATCGAACCTTGACGAGCGCGGCCAGTACCTTTTTGTTTCCAAGGTTTACGTCCGCCACCGCGTACTTCAGAACGTCCTTTTACTTTGTGAGTACCTTGACGCAGGGAAGCCAATTGCATAACAACAGCGTCATGAAGAACGTGCTTATTCGGCTCGATACCGAACACTGCGTCGTTCAATTCAATTTCACCAACTTGGCTGCCGCTAATATTAAATAGTGCTACTTTTGGCATTTCGTGTTCCTCCTTTCTTCAGTTGTTTATTTTTTCACCGTTTCTAATACTTTAACGAAGCTATTTTTAGGTCCTGGAATGGAACCTTTCACGAGCAATACATTACGTTCTGTATCGATCTTAACAACTTCAAGACGTTGGATCGTTACCGTTTCATGCCCCATGTGTCCTGGAAGGTGTTTACCTTTAGGAACGCGGTTAGCTTGAATGGAACCCATAGAACCTGGACCTCTGTGGTAACGCGATCCGTGTGCCATTGGTCCGCGGCTTTGTCCCCAACGTTTGATAACGCCGGCAAAACCTTTACCTTTAGAAATACCTGTTACGTCAACGAACTCGCCTTCTGTGAAGACATCAGCCTTCAGTTCTTGGCCAACCTCGTACGCAGCAAGGTCGATGCCACGAAGTTCACGAACGTAGCGCTTAGGTGCAGTATTTGCTTTTTTCGCATGTCCTGCTTCAGGTTTGTTGGATCTTTTTTCTTTCTTATCAGAGAAACCGAGTTGAATAGCTTCGTATCCATCGTTTTCCAGATCTTTCTTTTGCAGAACAACACAAGGACCTGCTTCGATAACCGTAACAGCAAGTACGTTACCTTCAGGGGTAAACACTTGAGTCATTCCGAGTTTTTTTCCTAAGATACCTTTCATGTTGACACCTCATTTCTTTTCCTAATTACATATTACAATTTAATTTCGATATCTACACCGGACGGCAGGTCCAAGCGCATCAAGGCATCCACAGTTTGTGGAGTCGGGTTAACAATGTCGATCAAACGCTTGTGTGTGCGCATTTCGAACTGTTCCCGGGAATCCTTGTACTTGTGTACCGCACGGAGAATAGTAATGATTTGTTTTTCAGTTGGCAGCGGAATTGGCCCGGATACACCTGCGCCCGAACGTTTAGCTGTTTCAACAATTTTCTCAGCGGATTGATCAAGAATTCTATGATCGTAAGCTTTCAAACGAATACGAATTTTTTGCTTTGCCATTTTAGTCCCTCCTTCTATCGCCCAATTTGGTATCGGACATACTCCGTGAAAATTTTCCGACAGCCCTCCCATGGCAAAGGGGCCGGGTGTGTCAGTAACCTCTCACATCATCGCACAGTCACAAACAACATTAGTTATTATATCGAATAGTTCTGCCTATTGCAAGCAAAAACGAAAAAACAATGCATCTTATTTTCAAAAGATACAGTTGTGCTCGCAGCTCGCAATTTTTTTCAAGAGAAAAGCCCCCGCACCAGGGCAGGGGCTCGTTTAGCTTCGTTCCAATACAATGTTACTCGTTACAGTACACTGTTGCTCTATTTAAAGGCTAAAGCCTTCTTATTTGGAGATTGTTGCTACGGCACCAGCGCCAACTGTACGTCCACCTTCACGAATAGAGAACTTAGTTCCTTCTTCGATTGCGATCGGGTTGATCAGTTGAACAGTAACCGTGATGTTGTCACCAGGCATTACCATTTCAGAGCCTTCTGGCAAAGTAATGATACCAGTTACGTCAGTTGTACGGAAGTAGAACTGTGGACGGTAACCAGTGAAGAAAGGTTTGTGACGTCCGCCTTCTTCTTTAGTCAAAACGTAGATTTGAGCAGAAAATTCTGTATGTGGGTTAACAGAACCTGGTTTAGCCAATACTTGGCCACGCTCGATTTGTGCACGATCTACACCGCGAAGCAGTGCGCCGATGTTGTCACCAGCTTGAGCGGAATCAAGCAATTTACGGAACATTTCTACGCCTGTTACTACGGATTTACGGGATTCTTCTTGAATACCGATGATTTCGATTTCGTCGCCCACTTTAACTGTACCACGCTCTACACGGCCTGTAGCAACTGTACCACGACCAGTGATGGAGAATACGTCCTCGACAGGCATAAGGAAAGGCTTGTCAGTGTCGCGTTCTGGAGTTGGGATGTAAGTGTCGATTGTTTCGAACATTTCAACGATTTTCTTAGCCCAGTCGCCATCTGGGTTTTGCAGTGCTTCACGAGCGGAACCGCGAGTGATTGGAGTGTCGTCGCCTGGGAAGTCATACTCGCTCAGCAAGTCGCGAACTTCCATTTCAACCAATTCCAGCAACTCTTCGTCTTCAACCATGTCGCATTTGTTCAGGAATACAACGATGTAAGGAACACCAACTTGGCGGGACAACAGGATGTGCTCACGAGTTTGCGGCATTGGGCCGTCAGCTGCGGATACAACCAGGATCGCTCCGTCCATTTGTGCAGCGCCAGTGATCATGTTTTTAACATAGTCGGCGTGACCTGGGCAGTCAACGTGTGCATAGTGACGGTTAGGTGTTTCATATTCCACGTGTGCAGTGGAGATTGTGATACCGCGTTCGCGCTCTTCTGGAGCTTTATCGATTTGATCGAATGCTACAGCAGCACCACCGTAAGTTTTGGACAATACAGTTGTGATTGCAGCAGTCAAAGTAGTTTTACCATGATCGACGTGACCAATAGTACCGATATTAACGTGCGGTTTGTTACGTTCAAACTTAGCCTTTGCCATTTGAACAATTCCTCCTCAATAACTTGTTTTATTTTAGGCTGCCGGATGCCTTTTTGGTAAAACCTTAAGCATACCGGTCAGCTGATACATTGTATTACTCGCCGCCTTTGGTTTTGGCAACAATCTCTTCAGCAATGCTCTTCGGTACTTCTTCATAATGAGAGAGTTCCATGGAGAACACGCCGCGTCCTTGTGTACCGGAGCGAAGTGTAGTCGAGTATCCGAACATTTCGGACAAAGGCACCTTCGCACGAATGATTTGAGCTCCACTGCGGGAATCCATACCTTCAATCCGACCACGACGGGAGTTCAACATACCCATTACGTCACCCATATATTCCTCAGGAACCGTTACTTCAACTTTCATAATCGGCTCGAGCAATACTGGTTTACATTTGTCTTTCGCTGCTTTCAGCGCCATTGATCCGGCAATTTTAAATGCCATTTCATTGGAATCGACATCATGGTATGATCCGTCCACGATTGTAGCTTTAACGTCCACAAGCGGGAAGCCTGCGATAACGCCGTTTTTCATTTGTTCCTCAATACCAGCAAGAGCAGGAGCGATGTACTCTCTAGGAACAGAGCCGCCGACTACCTTACTTTCGAATTGACTACCAGTACCTGGCTCGAGCGGTTCGAACTCAACCCATACGTGACCATATTGACCACGACCACCGGACTGACGAACGAATTTACCTTCGACACGTGCTGGAGCACGGAACGTTTCACGGTAAGCAACCTGTGGTTTACCCACATTTGTTTCTACCTTGAACTCACGACGCATACGGTCAATGATGATGTCCAAGTGAAGCTCACCCATACCCGCCAAGATGGTTTGACCTGTTTCTTCGTTAGTATGAGCACGAAGAGTTGGATCCTCTTCAGTCAACTTACCGAGAGCTACAGACATTTTATCTTGGTCAGCTTTGGTTTTAGGCTCAACCGCGATTTCGATAACCGGATCAGGGAAGTTCATGGACTCGAGAATAACAGGACTCTTCTCATCACACAGTGTATCACCTGTACCTGTATCTTTCAAACCTACGGCAGCCGCAATATCACCAGAGTAAACTACAGTGATTTCTTGACGACTGTTCGCATGCATTTGAAGAATACGTCCGATACGTTCGCGTTTACCTTTTGTTGCATTCAATACGTAAGAACCGGATTGAAGAACACCGGAGTATACGCGGAAGAATGTCAACTTACCAACGTAAGGATCCGTCATGATTTTGAATGCCAATGCGGAGAATGGCTCTTCATCGGAAGAGTGACGTTCAACTTCCGTACCGTCTTCCAAATGTCCTTGAATGCTTGGCACATCAATAGGAGCCGGCAAATAGTCGAGAACAGCATCCAACATCAGCTGAACACCTTTATTGCGGTAAGAAGATCCACAGATAACTGGGAAGATTTTAACTTCTACAACACCTTTACGGAGAGCGGCTTTAATTTCGGCAACCGAAATTTCTTCGCCTTCCAGGTATTTCATTGTCAATTCTTCGTCCAGTTCAGCAACCTTCTCGATCAATTCATTACGAAGTTCTTCAACTTGATCTTTGAATTCCGCAGGAACTTCTACTTCTTCGATATCTTGACCAAGATCATCTTTGTACATATGAGCTTTTTGTTCAACGATATCGATAATACCAGTAAAATCATTTTCTGCGCCGATTGGCAATTGAATCGCAACTGCGTTCGCTTGAAGGCGATCACGCATGTCAGAGACAACATTCAGGAAGTCGGCACCAATGATATCCATTTTGTTTACATATGCGATCCGTGGAACGCCGTAGCGATCAGCCTGTCTCCATACGGTTTCGGACTGAGGCTCAACGCCTTCTTTCGCACTGAAAACACCAACTGCTCCGTCCAATACACGAAGGGAACGTTCAACTTCAACAGTGAAGTCAACGTGCCCCGGGGTGTCGATGATATTGACGCGGTGACCTTTCCAGGCAGCGGTCGTCGCAGCGGAAGTAATCGTGATTCCGCGCTCTTGTTCTTGTTCCATCCAGTCCATTGTCGCAGCGCCTTCGTGAACTTCACCGATTTTGTGCGTACGGCCTGTGTAGAACAAGATCCGCTCTGTTGTTGTGGTTTTACCCGCGTCAATATGAGCCATGATCCCGATATTACGTGTATTTTTCAAGGAGAACTCTCTTGCCATGAAATGGGTCTCCCTTCAAAATTGAAGTTATTTTTTTGAGCTGAATCCTACCAACGATAGTGAGCAAACGCTTTGTTCGCTTCAGCCATTTTGTGCGTGTCTTCACGTTTTTTCACGGAAGCGCCTGTGTTGTTGGAAGCATCAATAATTTCAGCCGCCAAACGCTCTTCCATGGTTTTCTCACCGCGGTTGCGGGAGTAGTTTACGAGCCAACGTAATCCCAGGGACGTACGTCTTTCTGGTTTTACCTCGATTGGTACTTGGTAGTTGGCACCGCCGACACGGCGTGCTTTAACTTCCAGGACTGGCATGATATTCTTGATAGCTGCTTCAAAAACTTCCATCGGGTCATTCCCCGTACGTTCTTGGATAAGCTTGAACGCATTGTACAGAATGCTTTGAGCAACGCCTCGTTTTCCGTCGAGCATGATGCGGTTGATCAAGCGGGTAACCAACTTGCTGTTGTATACCGGATCTGGCAACACGTCTCTTTTGGTAACTGGACCTTTGCGTGGCATGGATATCCCCCTTTCTTACATGTTAAACCGACATACGCGGTTTATATTCATTAGGATTTTTTAGCTTTAGGGCGTTTTGCGCCGTATTTGGAACGAGCTTGCATGCGGTTGTTTACGCCTGCAGTATCCAAAGCACCGCGAACGATGTGGTAACGCACACCCGGAAGGTCTTTTACACGACCGCCGCGAATCAGCACTACGCTGTGTTCTTGAAGGTTATGTCCAATACCTGGAATGTAAGCAGTCACCTCTACACGGTTCGTCAAGCGAACACGAGCATATTTACGAAGTGCGGAGTTTGGTTTTTTCGGAGTCATAGTACCTACACGAGTGCACACTCCGCGTTTTTGCGGGGCACTGATGTCGGTAGCTTCACGTTTCAAGGCATTAAAACCTTTTTGCAAAGCCGGTGATTTCGATTTCTCGATTTTGGCTTGACGTCCTTTACGAACCAGTTGGTTAATAGTTGGCATGTTGGTTGCCACCCCCTTCCTCAATTTTTGCTGTTACTTTACAAACCTTATCTAAGCCCACAGACCCAGGCGGTTCATAAAAGAACAAATGAAAAGTCTTTGCCGCCAAGAATAACAATTCCTTAGACAAAAACGTTCCTTACCCTATTGTTTTACGATAGCAGCCATTGCGGCTCCCACTTCAATCCCACATGCAGCTCCGAGATTTTTCATTGTGTCTACGAGAGTCACTTTGACTCCTTGCTTGTTGCACAAAGCAATGATGTTGGAAGTGAGACGCTGATCTGCGTCTTCTGCCACATATACTTCTGAGGCAAAGCCCAATTCTACCATACGAATGGTTTGTTTGGTACCGATTTTGACATGAGCATCTTGCAGTCCTTGTTCTTTAGACATATCTCATTCCTCCGAAAAGACCCAATAGCATATAGGCTGCTCACGCACCTTTGCTATATTAGCATTGACTATAAGTAATGTCAAGACAATTATAAACTATAATTCATTTAAACAGAATAGTACGATTCATTTTTGAAAAGCACCGGAGCACCGTCTGCTGTAGCTTTTATGCAAAGCTTATGTCTACGGTGTTCCGGCAATCATACTATTTTTATATTACTCGGCCGAAATTGGTTCGAGCTCCTCAGATGGAGACTGCCCCTCTTCCGGTTGGGCAAATTTCACGCTACGGTAACGGTTCATACCTGTTCCCGCAGGAATCAATTTACCAATAATTACGTTCTCTTTCAGTCCAAGCAACTGATCGACCTTGCCTTTAATAGCTGCATCAGTCAGGACACGAGTAGTTTCCTGGAAGGATGCTGCTGACAAGAAGGAGTCAGTTTCCAGAGATGCCTTGGTAATACCGAGCAGTACCGGCTTGGCTACCGCTGGTTCTTGGCCGCTGAGAATCGCTATCTTGTTTGCATTTTCATACTCATGGACATCAACAAAAGAGCCTGGAAGTAAGATCGTGTCGCCCGCATCAATGATACGGATTTTACGCAACATTTGACGAATCATAACTTCTACGTGCTTGTCGTTGATTTCTACGCCCTGGTTCCGGTATACGCGTTGAACTTCCTGAAGGATATAGTTCTGTACCCCGCGAATACCTTTAATACGTAGCATTTCTTTAGGATCAATCGAACCATCCGTCAGTTCGTCCCCAGCTTCAACAGTCATACCTTCGCTTACGCGCAGGCGGGAACCATACGTTACTGAGTATGTTTTCGTTTCAGCTTCACCCTGAATGTCAATCTCACGGCGGTCTTTACCTTCACGAACTTCTTTAACTGTACCGTCAATTTCACTAATAGTTGCCTGACCTTTAGGATTACGTGCTTCAAAAAGCTCCTGGATACGAGGCAAACCTTGTGTAATATCGTCACCCGCTACGCCGCCTGTGTGGAACGTACGCATAGTAAGCTGTGTTCCTGGCTCACCGATGGATTGTGCAGCAATGATACCAACTGCTTCACCAATCTCAACGTGTTTACCAGTAGCCAGATTGCGACCGTAACATTTCTTGCAGACGCCATGTTTAGCCCGACAACTTAATACAGAACGTATTTGAACTTTGTGTACGCCAGCTTTAACAATCGCTTCAGCTTTGTCGGAGTCAATCAATTCGTTACGTCTAGCCAAAATCTCGCCAGTCTCAGGATGACGTACCGTTTCAAAGCAATAGCGACCTTCCAGACGGTCATAGAGATCCTCAATTACTTCTTTACCGTCCTGGATACGACTTACCGTGAAGCCTTTATCCGTTCCGCAGTCTTCTTCCCGCACGATAACATCCTGCGCCACATCTACGAGACGACGAGTCAGGTAACCGGAGTCAGCCGTACGAAGGGCTGTATCCGCCAAACCTTTACGCGCTCCGTGAGTGGAGATGAAGTACTCGAGTACTGTCAGACCTTCACGGAAGTTTGATTTGATTGGGAGTTCGATAATACGTCCGGATGGATTGGCCATCAGACCACGCATACCTCCGAGCTGAGTAATCTGTGATTTGTTACCCCGCGCTTTGGAGTCCACCATCATCATGATGGAGTTGTAGCGATCCATGGACTTCATCAATACTTCGGTAATATCATCTTTCGCTTTAGACCAAATATCGATAATCCGGTCATAGCGTTCTTCATTCGTAATCAGACCACGACGGTACTGATTCGTTACAACTTGCGCTTTGTCTTCGGATCCCTTAAGAATCTCTTGTTTTTCCACCGGCACGATTACGTCCGATACAGCAACGGTTACCCCTGCACGAGTGGAATACGTAAAGCCAAGCTGCTTGATTTTATCCAGAATTACAGCTGTTTCTGTTGTATGGTAAGTCTCAAAACAACGGGCAATGATATTACCAAGGTAATCCTTGCCTACCCCACTAGCTTGCGGAGCGTTTTGAATGGCTTCTGTAAGATTTACACCCTTCTCGTAAACAAAGAACTCCTCCGCAGTACCATAAAGCAGGTTCGCACGGGTAGCATCATTGATGTACGGGAAGCTTGCCGGGAAAATTTCATTAAAGATAATTTTACCAACCGTTGTGATCAACATCGCTTCCTGTTGTTTTTCCGTAAAGCTCGTTTTATTCAAAGCTTTAACCGGAATAGCTACACGAGCATGAAGTCCAGCTGTACCACGTTGGTAAGCCGATATAGCTTCATTCATGTTGCGAAGGATCATATTGCTTCCTTCTTCTTCTTTGTTATCCATAGTCAGATAGAAAGAACCAAGAACCATATCCTGGGAAGGTGTAACAACTGGCTTGCCGTCTTTTGGATTCAAAATGTTGCCGGATGCTAGCATAAGCAAACGAGCTTCAGCTTGGGCTTCCGCAGACAACGGAACGTGAACAGCCATTTGGTCACCGTCAAAGTCGGCATTATATGCAGTACATACGAGCGGATGCAGACGAATCGCACGGCCTTCAACCAAAATCGGTTCGAACGCCTGGATACCGAGTCTATGCAGCGTAGGGGCACGGTTCAGAAGAACTGGATGCTCCTTGATTACTTCTTCCAGCACATCCCATACTTCTGCACTCACACGCTCTACTTTACGCTTCGCGCTCTTGATATTGTGCGCCAAACCTTTGTTCACCAGTTCCTTCATAACAAAAGGTTTGAACAGTTCCAGTGCCATTTCTTTTGGCAAACCGCATTGATACATTTTCAAGTACGGGCCTACAACGATAACGGAACGACCAGAGTAGTCAACACGTTTTCCGAGCAAGTTCTGACGGAAACGTCCTTGTTTACCTTTCAGCATGTGGCTGAGGGATTTCAAAGGACGGTTACCTGGACCTGTAACAGGACGACCACGACGGCCATTATCAATCAAGGCGTCAACAGCTTCCTGCAACATCCGTTTTTCATTTTGCACGATAATATCTGGCGCACCTAGATCTAACAACCGTTTCAGACGGTTATTACGGTTAATAACACGACGATACAAGTCGTTAAGGTCAGAGGTAGCGAAACGACCACCATCCAACTGTACCATCGGACGAAGCTCAGGAGGAATAACAGGAAGTACATCCATGATCATCCAATCCGGTTGGTTGCCGGAGTTACGGAATGCCTCAATAACTTCAAGGCGTTTGATCGCACGGTTACGACGTTGTCCTTGAGCTGTACGCAGCTCTTCTTTCAAGAATTCTAACTCTTTGTCTATATCCAAATCTTGAAGAAGCTTTTTAACCGCTTCAGCACCCATACCTGCCTGGAAGCCATAGCCGTATTTCTCACGGTAGCTACGGTATTCTTTCTCGGACAGGAGTTGCTTTTTCTCCAAAGGCGTATCTCCTGGATCGGTTACAACATAAGATGCGAAGTAAATGATCTCTTCCAGAGATCTTGGAGACATATCAAGAGCAAGACCCATACGACTTGGAATGCCTTTAAAGTACCAAATGTGCGATACAGGAGCAGCCAACTCAATATGGCCCATACGCTCACGGCGAACCTTAGCACGAGTAACTTCTACTCCACAACGGTCACAGACAACACCTTTATAGCGTACACGTTTGTACTTACCGCAATGACATTCCCAGTCTTTCGTAGGTCCGAAAATTTTCTCGCAAAATAGTCCTTCTTTTTCCGGTTTAAGCGTACGATAGTTAATCGTCTCCGGTTTTTTGACTTCTCCGCGGGACCAAGAACGAATCTTTTCGGGGGAAGCAAGCCCGATTTTCATATATTCGAAATTGTTAACGTCCAACAAGGAGCAACCCTCCTTAACCAAATCCTGAGTTTTTAGGTTTGATACCGCCCAGCAGCACCGGGCGGTATCAAGAAACCTGATCCATCCTAGAATGGATCAAGGTATATAACAAAGCTGATATGAGTCAGTCAGCAGTCAAACTACTCTACGCCAACCTCAGAGCCTTCCAGATTCAAACTCAGCTTATCGCCGGTTGTGTCATCCTCATCATCAAGCTCTCTCATTTCGATCTCTTGTTCGTCTTCAGACAGAATCTTCACGTCCATACCCAAGCTTTGCAGCTCTTTGATCAAGACCTTAAATGATTCTGGAACACCCGGTTCAGGTACATTTTCACCTTTGACAATGGATTCGTAAGTTTTAACACGTCCAACCACATCATCAGATTTCACAGTCAAAATTTCCTGAAGCGTGTACGCTGCACCGTAGGCTTCCAATGCCCATACTTCCATTTCCCCGAAGCGCTGTCCACCGAATTGAGCTTTACCACCCAATGGTTGTTGCGTAACGAGAGAGTAAGGACCTGTAGAACGAGCATGGATTTTATCATCGACCATGTGCGCCAGTTTGATCATGTGCATGACACCGACAGTAACTTCACGTTCAAAACGATCACCCGTACGTCCGTCATACAACACAGTCTTACCATTACGCTGCATGCCTGCCTCTTCCATTGTATCGAATACGTCATATTCCTTGGCACCATCGAATACTGGAGTTGCCACATGAATACCAAGACGCATTGCAGCCATACCCAGATGGACTTCAAGCACCTGTCCGATGTTCATCCGTGAAGGTACGCCCAGCGGGTTCAGAACGACCTGTACTGGTGTGCCATCCGGCAGGAACGGCATATCTTCTTCAGGCAGAATACGGGCAACGACACCCTTGTTACCGTGACGTCCAGCCATTTTATCGCCTTCGGAGATTTTACGTTTTTGAGCAATATATACACGAACCAACTGATTTACACCTGGTGGCAGTTCATCGCCATTTTCACGTGTAAATACCTTTACATCTACAACAATCCCGTCTGTTCCGTGAGGAACTCTCAAAGAAGTATCGCGAACCTCGCGTGCCTTCTCACCAAAGATTGCGTGTAAGAGACGTTCTTCAGCTGTCAATTCAGTCACACCTTTAGGTGTTACTTTACCAACGAGAATGTCACCTGCGCCAATTTCAGCACCAATACGTATGATACCACGCTCATCCAAGTTGCGAAGCGCTTCTTCACCGACATTTGGAATGTCGCGAGTGATTTCTTCAGGTCCAAGCTTCGTGTCACGAGCCTCGGATTCGTATTCCTCAATATGGATTGAGGTGTATACATCTTCCTTAACCAGTTTCTCACTCAGCAAGATCGCATCCTCGTAGTTGTAACCTTCCCAAGTCATGAAGGCAACGACAACGTTACGTCCCAACGCCAACTCACCCATCTCTGTAGATGGACCATCCGCAAGAATATCGCCAACTTTGACAATATCTCCTCTGTTCACAATCGGACGTTGGTTGATGCAAGTTCCTTGGTTAGATCGCATAAATTTGTGTAATTTATACTTAACAATGTCGCCCTTCACTTCAGCGCCATCTACAGTTTCGATACGACGCAACCAAATTTCGTTAGCCGAAGAACGTTCGATAACTCCGTTGTATTTGGATACAACGCAAACACCGGAATCTTTTGCAGACTTGTGCTCCATTCCTGTTCCGACCAATGGAGACTTCGGAATCAGAAGCGGGACAGCCTGACGCTGCATGTTGGAACCCATCAATGCGCGGTTAGAGTCATCATTCTCCAAGAACGGAATCAGTGCAGTCGCGACCGATACGACCTGTTTAGGCGATACGTCCATGTAATCGACACGGCTACTAGCCATCGGAATAATGTTATCAGACTGTTTGTTATAACGGACAATGACAACCTCATCCTTAAAGGTGTTTTCCTCCGTCAATTCCGCATTCGCCTGAGCTACGATGTAGTTATCTTCTTCATCAGCAGTCAGGTAATCAATCTGGTCTGTAACTTTTCCGGTTTTTGGATCTACCCAACGATAAGGAGCTTCGATAAACCCATACTCGTTAATGCGTGCAAAAGTGGACAAAGAGTTGATCAAACCAATGTTTGGTCCCTCTGGTGTCTCGATAGGACACATACGGCCGTAGTGACTCGGATGGACGTCACGCACTTCCATGCCCGCGCGTTCGCGCGTCAAACCGCCGGGTCCGAGTGCGGACAGACGACGTTTGTGCGTTAATTCAGCAAGCGGGTTCGTCTGATCCATAAACTGAGACAGCTGCGAGCTACCAAAGAACTCTTTAATCGAAGCAATTACTGGACGTATGTTAATCAGCGCTTGTGGCGTAATTACATTAGCATCCTGAATTGACATTCTTTCACGCACCACACGTTCCATACGGGACAAACCGATACGGAACTGGTTTTGGAGCAACTCACCTACAGAACGCAAACGACGGTTACCCAAATGGTCAATATCGTCCGTACTTCCGATTCCGTGAAGCAAGTTAATAAAATAACTGATGGAGGAAATAATATCGGCAGGCGTAATATTCTTAACCGATTTATCAATATTTCCGTTAGCAATCAGTTTTACTACTTTACCATCCTCAATTGGTGAGAATACATCGATTGTTTGAAGTGGAATATCATTGCTTTCTAGCACACCACTCGCAACATGATACGTACGATGTCCTACTGATTCCTCCAGTTGGGCCAAAATCTCGTCCAACAGGCGGCGATCTACCATTTGACCGGCTTCAGCGATGATTTCACCAGTTGTTGTATCAATCAAAGTCTCAGCAAGTCGTTGATTGAACAAACGGTTTTTGATGTGAAGCTTTTTATTGATTTTGTAACGGCCTACGTTGGCCAGATCATAACGTTTAGGGTCAAAGAAACGAGCAACTAGCAAGCTCTTTGCGTTATCCAGTGTAGGCGGCTCACCTGGACGAAGACGCTCATAAATTTCAATCAGCGCTTTCTCGGTGGAATCCGTGTTGTCTTTATCAAGTGTGTTGCGGATATATTCGTCATTGCCGAGCAAATCCAGAATCTCAGCATCAGTGCCAAAGCCCAGCGCACGCAGCAACACCGTAACCGGAATTTTGCGGGTACGGTCAATCCGGACATAGATAATATCCTTCGCATCCATCTCCAGTTCGAGCCAAGCCCCCCGGTTAGGAATTACCGTTGCGGTGTATGTTGTTTTCGCATTCTTGTCGACTTTTGTGCTGAAATAGACGCTGGGAGAGCGAACCAACTGGCTGACAATAACCCGTTCCGCACCGTTAATAATAAACGTACCCGTTTCAGTCATCAGCGGGAAGTCTCCCATGAATACTTCCTGCTCTTTCACTTCCCCGGTTTCTTTATTAATAAGCCGGACTTTTACCCGAAGCGGTGCTGCATACGTAACGTCGCGTTCCTTTGCGTCGTCAACGGTATATTTGGGTTCTCCGAGAGAATAGTCGATAAACTCCAGAATTAGATTTCCAGTGAAATCCTGAATTGGAGAAATATCCCGAAACATTTCCCGTAATCCTTCCTCCAAAAACCAATCATAGGATTTTTGTTGGATCTCAATCAGGTTCGGAACCTCGAGTACCTCATTAATACGTGCATAACTGCGCCGAGTGCGTCGACCATATTGAACAAGATGTCCTGCCAACTTAAACTCACCCCTCATGTCTACTCACTTTAAAAATACATTGCGAACCTCTGTTTGTGACCTTATAATAAGACACATACAGAAGATTCAATCTTACAAATACAGAAAAGCCCTTACTCGAATGCATTCGAAAAAAGAGCACCGTATCTGCAGAATCCTCTTACCGGAAGATCTTCATCACTTGTAGATTTGCCCAAAATGGTTGTATTATACGTAATAGAGATAAATACTATACCTACTACGCATAAATCTATTGACATTTCAACAAACTAAAGCCATGGAGGGCATCCTAATACTGACATTTTATAATAATATCACAGACCAGGATTCAAGTCAATGGTCCTATTGCATTTTCTTAAAAACTTTTTTCAGCCTTCAAAATTCGATAACCTTTATCCTTTGTAACTTCCTCTACATGACCGAAAAGGCTCTCTATCTTAGCACTCGCCGAAGGGGCCCCCTGCTTTTTCTGAATGACTACCCACAAAGCTCCACCTTCGTTTAAATGCTCATAAGCAAGCTCAAAAATGGTATGCACTGTTTCTTTTCCTGCACGTATAGGAGGATTCGTCAAGATCACGTCAAAGCGTTCTTCCTTCACTTCCGCAAACAAATCGCTTTGCTTAATGGTGACATTCTTAACCCCATTACGTTCCGCATTCTCTATCGCAAGTTGAACGGCTCGCTCATTAATATCAACCATTGTGACGTGTCCCTCTGGGACAAGCGCGGCTGCCGCCAGACCAATCGGGCCGTAACCGCATCCTACATCCAATACCGAGGCTTGTGCAGGAAGCTGCATCGCTTCAATCAGCACACGACTCCCGTAATCAATTCCCTGCTTCGAAAAAACGCCTGAATCGCTGGCAAAACGGTATGACCGCCCCCGCAGCACTGTTTCCAGGCTCCGTCGTTCATGCGCCGTCTCTGGCCGCTTGGAGTAATAATGATCAGCCATTCATGCCCACCTCTTTCGGTTGTACTACCATCATAGCCTTTACAATAACCTTTCAGACATGCTGGTACTACCGTTTTACAGCAACAAACCCCTTGAAGATCACCTCAAGGGGTTTGTTTTAGTCCATTGTCTGCTAGAAAGCAGTCAATTATTTTACTTCTACAGAAGCGCCTGCTTCTTCCAATTTTGCTTTAATGGATTCAGCTTCTTCTTTAGCGATTTTTTCTTTCAGTGGTTTTGGAGCGTTGTCAACCAGTTCTTTTGCTTCTTTCAGGCCAAGACCTGTGATTTCGCGAACTGCTTTGATAACGTTGATTTTGGAAGCGCCAGCGCTTGTCAAGATTACGTCGAACTCGGATTGCTCAGCTTCAGCTGCGCCACCTGCTGCGCCACCTACTACAGCTACTGGAGCTGCTGCAGTTACGCCGAATTCTTCTTCGATTGCTTTCACGAGATCGTTCAGTTCCAATACGGACATACCTTTAATTGCTTCCAAGATTTGCTCTTTACTCATGGTTGAACCTCCATTTAAATTCGTATTTTTTTGTTCTCAACTGCTATACAGCAGGTTTAATCCCTAACTTATGCGCTTTGTTCTTCTTTTTCTGCAACAGCTTTAACTGCAAGCGCGAAGTTGCGCACAGGAGCTTGAAGCACGCTGAGGAGCATGGAAAGGAGACCTTCGCGGGATGGCAGTTCTGCCAGTGCTTTGATTTCCTCAACACCGATAACGCGACCTTCTACAACTGCACCTTTCAGTTCCAGTGCATTGTTCTTCTTAGCGAAATCGTTCAAGATTTTAGCTGCAGACACTGCATCATCTTTGCCGAACGCGATTGCAGTAGGACCTGTCAATACTGCGTCCAGTTCAGTCAATTCTGCTGCCGCAGTTGCACGGCGGAGCAGTGTGTTTTTCAGCACTTGAAATTCGATTCCGGCTTCGCGAAGCTGCTTACGCAGCTCAGTTACTTGGGCAACATTCAGACCGCGATAGTCTGCAACCACAGTCGTTACGCTCTCGCGCAATTTTGCAGCTACAACTTCAACAGCTTCTTGTTTTGCTTGAATCACCTTTGCATTTGCCAAACTGTACACCTCCTGATCAATTTATCCGCTTTGTTCGAAGCACCCAATCTGGTGATCTTACAAAGCTTGCTTTCATAAGCATGAAAAAAGCCTCCGTAGAGTACGAAGGCTTGATAAATCTACATGGACGGGACAAGCCCGTCACATGAAACGTTCTATCATAACACCTCGGTAGGAAATTAAGCCCAAAGGCACCTACTGTCTACGGTAAGCATATTCAACTTTAATGGTCAGTCACAAGGACTCACAACTTTTACAGAATAACAAATTTGATTGAACATGTCAATCAAAACATTATCTATAAACAGATGCGTTCACACGTGCACTTGGTCCCATAGTCGAAGAAATAGCGATGTTTTTCAGGTATACACCTTTAGCAGCCGCTGGCTTCGCACGGTTCAAGGCTTCAACCAAGGCTTTAAGATTCTCGTTCAGCTGTTCAGCACTGAAGGAAGCTTTGCCGATTGGCGCGTGAATTTGACCGGCTTTGTCGAGACGGTATTCGATTTTACCGGCTTTAATTTCTTGAACAGCCTTGGCAACGTCGAAAGTAACTGTGCCTGCTTTAGGGTTAGGCATCAAACCTTTACCACCGAGCAAACGACCCAGTTTACCAACCTCACTCATCATATCAGGTGTCGCAACGCAGACGTCGAATTCGAACCAGCCTTGTTGGATTTTGTTGATCATATCTTGATCGCCAACAAAATCAGCGCCAGCCGCTTCCGCTTCTTTCACTTTGTCACCTTTTGCAAATACCAGAACGCGTTGTGTTTTACCCGTACCATGCGGCAGGACAACAACACCACGAACAGCCTGGTCTTGTTTACGGGAATCTACGCCCAGACGAACTGCTGCTTCAACGGTTTCGTCGAATTTAGCAGTCGCAGCCTTTTTCACCAGTTCAACGGCTTCTAAAGGCTCGTAAGTTGCTTCGCTGTCAATCAGCTTAGCAGCTTCCAGGTACTTCTTACCATGTTTAGCCATAATGTTTTCCTCCTTATGTGGTATTAGCGGATATTCCTCCCACACTTGCCGGACAGTCAAACTGCCGGCACACGTAGATTAATAAAATTAATCTACGATGGTGATACCCATGCTGCGAGCAGTACCTTCAACCATACGCATTGCCGATTCTACGGAAGCTGCGTTAAGGTCAGGCATTTTTTGCTCTGCAATTTGACGAACAGCAGCGCGATTTACAGTTGCAACTTTCGTTTTATTCGGTTCACCGGAACCTTTTTCGATTTTAGCAGCAACTTTCAACAGAACAGCAGCCGGTGGAGTTTTGGTGATGAACGTAAAAGAACGATCCTCAAATACCGAAATTTCAACCGGAATAATCAGGCCTGCTTGATCAGCAGTACGAGCATTGAACTCTTTACAGAATGCCATGATGTTGACACCTGCTTGACCCAAAGCTGGACCTACTGGAGGCGCTGGATTAGCTTTCCCTGCAGGAATCTGCAGTTTTACCATTTTAATTACCTTTTTTGCCATGGATGACACCTCCTTGACTCAATAGTGGTAGACGGACCTATCGATCCTCCCACAAGAAACCTGTAAGAAAAATCTATATTTTCTCCACTTGAGTATAATCCAACTCAAGCGGGGTTTCCCGCCCAAACATGTTGACGTGAACCTTAAGCTTGCTCTTCTCAACCAAAATTTCTTCCACGGAGCCCACAAAATTCGCAAAAGGACCAACTTTAATTCGCACGGATTCCTTAACATCGAATTCAATCTTCGGTTTCGGCTCTACCATGCCCATATGCTTCAGAATCTGTTCAACTTCTTCTGGAAGCAATGGCGTCGGTTTGGAACCCGAGCCTGTCGACCCTACAAATCCCGTAACACCTGGTGTATTGCGTACAACATACCAAGAGTCGTCGGTTTGGACCATTTCGACTAAGACATAACCAGGGTAGACTTTACGCATAACGGTTTTTTTCTTACCGTCCTTGGTTACCAGTTCTTCTTCCATAGGAACAAGAACACGGAATATCTTGTCTTCCATGCCCATGGACTCAACGCGTTTTTCCAAATTGGCTTTGACTTTGTTCTCATACCCTGAATAGGTATGAACGACGTACCATCTTTTTTCCATATCAAGCCACCTGGAACCCTTCCTAGATAATCGCTTCGATCACAGCGGAAATGCCGATATCGAGAACCCAAAAATAAATCGTGACGAACGCAATTGTCCCTATGACAATCAACGTATAGTTGGTCAGTTCTTTACGATTGGGCCAGCGAACCTTCTTGAGTTCAGCCCAGCTTTCAGAGAAAAAGGAAAACAGAGACTTGAAACTGCGTTTCACGCCGACTACACCTCCAAAAACTATCTGGTTTCCCGATGAGAAGTCTGTTCGTTACAGGACTTACAGAATTTCTTCATCTCCATGCGGTCGGGGTGATTACGCTTGTTTTTCGTCGTTGTGTAATTTCTTTGTTTGCATGTTGTACAAGCCAAAGTAATAATTACCCGCATGATGTGCACCTCCCGAAGACATCCAACACCGGAAGTCTCATAATTGATCCTAAAAAAAACCGCGAATTTAGGCCTACCTAAAACACTTTATCACACGGGGTTTTCCATGTCAACGAATGTTTGCATACAATTCGCAGTCCCGGCTGTGGTGCATTTTAACATCTGTGCATCCTTTAAAACTGTTCTCTGAAAAGCTGCTTCAAAAATCAAGGCGATATCTATTACTCATCTTTTTTAGTATAAATCATTTGTAACACTTATAAACCTGCATAGCCTACCTATAACGAATAAAAAAAGACTCGGACTCGAGCCTTTTCCCTGTCAGCCTCTACTTTCAACTATCTCTTACTTCCAGATACTTTTCAAGTTTACGCTTGACCCGTTGCAGCGCGTTATCAATGGATTTCACATGGCGGTCAAGATCCTCTGCAATCTCCTGATACGAACGTCCGTCCAGATACAACATAAGTACCTTGCGTTCCAGCTCGCTCAGAATCTCGGACATCTTGTCCTCAAGGCCCACAAACTCTTCCTGATTGATTATCAGCTCTTCAGGGTCACTTACTTGTGTTCCGCAAATCACATCGAGCAACGTGCGGTCTGACTCTTCATCATAGATGGGTTTGTCCAAAGATACGTAAGAGTTCAGAGGAATGTGCTTTTGTCGTGTAGCCGTCTTAATTGCCGTAATAATCTGTCGTGTAATGCACAACTCGGCGAAAGCCTTGAACGAAGCAAGCTTGTCTCCCTTAAAATCACGAATGGATTTGTAGAGACCAATCATGCCCTCCTGAATAATATCCTCGCGATCAGCACCAATCAAGAAGTAGGATCTGGCCTTGGCCCGCACAAAGTTCCGGTATTTGTTAATCAGAAACTCCAGCGCTTCCCCATCACCTTCATGGACTGCTCCGACAATGTCTTCATCATTTTTGTAATCAAACTTTGACAACATGATATCCTTGAGGTCCACACTCACTAACAATCCCTCCGGCTGCAACGCAAGGTACCCGTTACTCTCTCAAATATACGACAAGTATACGCGATGTAACCTGATACCGTCAACCACAACAACCTAAAAAAGAAGAGCGCTAACAAAATTGTCAATGGTTTCAAAATGGAGGAGCGCCCAATTATTGGTTTATTCTCTTCTCCATCGTTCAAACAACTTTCGAAGCTCCGGACTCAGTTTGGCATCTAGCGAGTTACGGGACAATTTGGCACTATCCTGCTGGATTCGCTTCTGCACTTCCCTTTCGGATTCCTCAATCTCGATCAGTAATTCCCGCGCCGACACCCTGAGTGCACCTTGTCCAAATGCGACATGTTGCTCTACCTGATCGCTTGTCGCTACGTAAATACTTCTTCTTTTACTGCTCAGCTCCCGAACCAATCGCTCGATGCACTCATCAGCAGTTTCTTTTTCTCTGGTAAAATAAATCTGGACTTTGCTCTGAGCAAAAGTTTTACCTAATCCTGGCACCCTGTAAGCATCAAATACGACGATGACTCTTCTGCCGGAATACGCCTGATGATCCGCCAGTCGTTCAAGAAGTCTGTCCCTCGCCTCCTGCATACCAGATTGTACCAGTGCGGAAAGTTCGGGCCAGGCTCCAATCATGTTGTAACCGTCCACAAGCAGAACATCCCGCGTGTCAGCCATATCGTTAGCCCCGTGCCTGTCGTCCGCGCAATACTTCGTACATGACAACACCCGCAGCTACAGAAGCATTAAGGGAATTAATTTGCCCCGCCATTGGCAGCTTGACGAGTACATCGCATTTTTCACGGATCAAACGGCCCATTCCTTTATTTTCGTTACCAATGACAATGGCTACTGGTCCCGTGAATACTCCATTCCCAAAGACAGGGTCTGTCGCTGTAACATCCGTGCCAACTACCCATACACCTTCTTCTTTAAGACGATCAATGGTTTGTCCCAGATTGTTTACACGCGCCACCGGGACGTACTCCACAGCACCTGCCGATGTTTTGGACACTGTTACAGTTACAGCTGCAGAGCGCCTTTTCGGCACAATAACACCATGTGCTCCAGTACAGTCCGCTGTACGAAGGATGGAGCCCAAATTATGAGGATCTTCAATCTCATCCAGCAAAATTAAAAACGGCTCTTCTCCCTTATCACGAGCAGTGGCGAGCAATTCTTCCACTTCAACATAGGCAAAAGGCGCAGCTTGCGCGACCACTCCCTGATGCTGAATGCCCGGAACCATTTGATCCAGCTTACGCTTGTCCACCTGCAAGACAATAATTCCTGCTTTTTTGGCCTCCGCTGTAATCGGCAGCGTCAAATGTTTTTGTGCATTATCCGCAATCCATATTTTATTTATCGTTCTGCCTGAACGCAATGCCTCCGTTACCGAATGCTTACCGGCAATCCATTCTTCTTCCATCTCTAGCTTCCTCCCGGGAAACGGCCGATACTTGTTCCATCCAGTCCGTTCCCATTTATGATTTTTCTGTATTTTCCATCTGTGCAATTCCGTACGTAATCAACTCTCTTAATCTGTCCAAATGTCCATCACAATAAAGAGATCCAATCAACCCTTCCAGTGCAGTGGCGTGCCGATACTCAAGCACATCAGCATTTTTGGGCAAACTTCCTGATTTAGCATTTCTTCCTTGTCGGACAATATCGCGTTCTTCTTCCGTCAGTATCTTTTCCAATAGCCCCAACATGCGACTCTGCGCCTTGGCGGAGACTAGCCCTGTGGCTCGGCGGTGCAGATGATTTGGACGCAGGTTGGGCTGTGCCAACAAATATTGCCGGACAGCTACCTCATACACTGCATCACCAATATAAGCTAGTGCAATGGGAGGCATCAAACGAGCTGGCTTGGACGCAGGGTACGGGAACCAGTTCCCCGTACCTGCCAATGCTCCTGAGTTCAGTGGCTTATCACTCATTTTCGCCGCCACCGCATACCCTGCGCCGTATCTTCAAGCACAATGCCTTTTGCAGCCAACAGATCGCGAATTTCGTCAGCTCTACCCCAGTTTTTGGTCTTACGAGCTTCGACACGTTCTGCAATTAACTGCTCAATTTCGTCATCCAGCAACTCTTCACTCGGTTCCGAATAAATGCGAAGAACGTTATTCATCGATTGAAAGGTATGCAATACAGCTTGTAGTTCCGCCTGATGTACGACATCTCGCTGCAACAAATGGTTTGCTTCGCTAACCCAATCAAATACAGCAGTAATCGCATCAGGTGTATTGAAATCATCATTCATTTTTTCGCCAAACTGCTGCAAAATTCCGTCGAGCTTCGTTTGCAGTTCCGTCGATACTCCCCCATTACCTTCCAGCGCATTAGCTAAACGATGCTTCACATTGGCAACTGCATTGGCGATCCGCTCGACACTGTTCTCCGCCTGACTCATAGTCTCTTGGTTGTAGTTCAACGGATTCCGATAATGCGTCGACAACATAAAATAACGTAAAGCCTCCGGCTTGTGATGAGCGCGCAAATCTTTAACCAAAATACCATTACCGAGTGATTTCGACATTTTTTCATTATCTATGCGAATATAGCCGTTATGCATCCAGTAGCGAGATAATGGCTTACCCGTGATCACTTCGGATTGTGCGCATTCACATTCATGATGCGGAAATTGCAGATCCTGTCCGCCTCCATGAATATCCAGTGTATCCCCCAAATAATGGCGAGCCATAGCAGAGCATTCGATATGCCAGCCTGGTCGTCCATCTCCCCAAGGGCTCGACCAATAAATTTCGCCCGGTTTCGCTGCCTTCCAGAGTACAAAGTCCTCAGCATTTTCCTTGCGCTCATCCACATTGATGCGAATACCGAACTGAAGTTCTTCCAGATTTTGACCTGACAGTTGTCCGTAATCTTTGAACTTTTTGGTTCGATAGAACACATCGCCATCATTCTCATAGGCATAGTCCTTGTCTACCAATTCCTTAATAAAATCAATAATCAGGTCCATGCTCTCTGTTACACGAGGGTTCATACTGGCAGCAGGAACATTCAATCCTGCCAGATCTTCATGGTAGGCAGCAATAAATTTCTCAGCAACTGCCGAAACCTCCATATCAAGTTCCCGAGCTTTGCGGATTAATTTATCATCGACATCCGTAAAATTCACCACATAGTTTACATCATAGCCCAAGTACTCCAGGTAGCTGCGCACCACGTCAAATACAATTACAGGTCGTGCATTGCCAATATGAATGTAATCATACACGGTAGGTCCGCATACATACATTTTAACCTTTCCAGGCTCTAGTGGCACAAAAGGCTCCCGACTCCTCGTCATTGTATTATAAATTTGAAGCGGCATTGTTATGTTCCTCCCTCATGAAAATCATTTTTCTAATTTATTCTCTTGGGTCACCTGATGTTTCTGAGCAGATGCCCCATCCTTCAAATCAGACATTTCTGCACGCAAACGTTCTATTTCCCGTTGAAGTTCTCGCATAGAGTCCACAACCGGATCAGGCAATTGATGACTAAGTCGGTCTGGACGCCTACCATCCTGTCTGACAACTCGCCCCGGGATGCCCACCACCGTACTGTTTGGTGGAACTTCTTTGAGCACAACCGAGTTAGAGCCAATGTTGGATTGTGCCCCAATCGTGAAAGAACCTAATATCTTTGCACCGGAGCCGATAACAACATTATTCCCAATGGTCGGATGGCGCTTCCCTTTCTCTTTCCCAGTCCCGCCGAGTGTGACCCCCTGATACAATATGACATCGTCGCCAATCTCACAGGTTTCACCGATGACAACTCCCATGCCATGATCAATGAACAGCCGATCTCCGATACGAGCGCCAGGATGAATTTCAATGCCTGTCATAAACCTTGATACCTGGGATATAACACGGGCTAGAGTACACCAGTTTCGCAAATAAAACCAATGTGCGATTCGATGTGCCCAAAGGGCATGAACGCCGGAATACGTAAAAATGACCTCCAGCTTACTCCGGGCGGCCGGATCATTATCCAAAACAGTCTGAATGTCGGATTTGAAATGTCTGAACATGTCGCCCTCCTATTCCCTTCATATCCTTGCCGCATCATCACAACACTTCACGTTCCGCCAATTTTCGCATCCACCAGCACTCTTCGACATTTTTCAATCTATAACGAGTCTGAGTCTGATAAAAAAGAAAAAGCGTCTCCGCAGCCTAAGCTGCAGAGACGCATGAACGTGGTCCCACTCTGCTTCGAACATATCTGCTGCATAAAAAGCAGACAGTCCGTCTTTGGCGTCCTGTAACGGGAACGACTCGGCACGCCCTTGTCACATCAGCATTTGACGCTAATGAAAGTTCGGGCGCACGGCTCCCAGGCGCATTTCCTCCGCAGGTCATCTGGACGGCTCTCAGCCTGGAGTTTCCCCTCGACCGTCCTCTCTGGCAGATGCCCATATGCAGTGTACTTCTCCTGTTCGCAGCCTTTACACGTAAATATCAATCCGTATCAATGGAGTCATTATAGCGAAAAGACAACAAATTGACAAGAAATATCAGCCTTTAATTTGTGCCTTGAGACGATCCAGTACCTTGTCACGTCCGAGCAAAAAGATGGTTTCATTCAGATCTCGTCCATGCGTTTGGCCTGTAAGAGCCACACGAATCGGCATGAATAGTTGTTTTCCCTTAAAACCCGTTTCCTTTTGAACTTCCTTGATCAGCTTAGCCATTTGTGGAGCTGTAAATTCCTCGCTCGTTTCAACTTTACCCGTAAAAGCTCTAAGTACCTCAGGAACCTGCTCTTCGGCCAATACAGCTGCTGCTTCAGCATCCAGCTCCAGATGTGAACGGAAAAACAACTCAGACAACGCTACAATATCGGATGCAGAAGTCATCTGTTCCTGGTATAAACGAACAAGGGCCTTAGCCCAATCCAGTTGTTCCGAAGACAGTTCAGTTGGCAACAGCCCCGCTGCCTGGAGATGTGGAATCGCCATACTGGAAATTCGCTCAGGATCAGCCTTTTTAATATAGTGATTGTTTAGGTAAGCAAGCTTATTTGTATCAAACACAGCTGGACTTTTGGACAAACGATTAGGATCGAAAATCGAAATCAGTTGTTCCCGATCATAGATCTCTTCTTCGCCTTCCGGGGACCAGCCCAGTAGTGCAATGAAGTTGAATATAGCTTCTGGCAAATAGCCCAACTTATCATACTGCTCCATGAACTGAATAATGGATTCGTTACGCTTACTGAGCTTTTTGTGATCCTCGCCTACAATCAGCGTCATATGACCGAAGCGTGGCGGTTCCCAACCGAGAGCTTCAAAGATCATCAACTGCCGCGGTGTATTGGAAACATGGTCTTCGCCCCGTAGTACATGCGATATTTTCATCAAATAATCGTCAACCGCTACAGCGAAGTTATATGTCGGAATACCATCCTTTTTGACGATAACAAAATCGCCGCTTTCCTTGGAATTAAACGTAATTTGACCTTTAACGATATCGTCAAACGTATATTCACGATCTTCCGGTACGCGAAAACGAATACTTGGTACACGGCCCTCTGCTTCGAATGCCTGGCACTGTTCTTCTGTTAGATCACGATGTTTTCCAGAATAGCGTGGTGTCTCCCCACGTTCCGTCTGTTCTTCACGCTCGCGCTCCAGCTCTTCTTCAGTGCAGTAACAGCGATAAGCCAAACCACGATCCAGCAAATCCTGCCAGTACGTTTTATATATGTCCAAGCGTTCCGTCTGACGATAAGGTCCAAACTCGCCTCCCACGTCTACGCTCTCATCCCAGTCCATACCCAACCATTTCAAATATTTAAGTTGGCTTTCTTCTCCGCCCTCAATATTGCGCTTCACATCTGTGTCTTCAATACGAATAATAAATTTTCCACCTTGATTGCGAGCAAACAAATAATTAAATAATGCCGTTCTGGCATTTCCAATGTGCAGATGCCCTGTAGGGCTTGGTGCATAGCGTACACGAACTTCCGTGCTCATATAATCTCCTCCAAATTGAATTACTCAAGATGATAGCATTTACTTGATAAGACAGACAACCGATTGAGCCGCGATTCCTTCACCCCGTCCGGGAAACCCGAGTTGCTCTGTCGTGGTCGCCTTGACGTTCACCTGGGATAGCTCCTCTGCTTCCAGCACCCGTGCGATGACTTCATTCATCTGCGGAATATACGATGCCATTTTGGGCTTTTGTGCGATAATCGTAGAATCGATATTCCCCAAGCGATATCCTCGCTCTTTAGCTAGCCCCCACACATGCTCCAGTAGCTTAAGACTGTCGGCATCCTTAAATTCTGGGTCATTATCCGGAAAATGCTTCCCGATGTCTCCCAAGCCAAGCGCGCCTAGGATAGCATCACTAATGGCATGCAGCAGCACGTCTGCATCGGAATGGCCCAACAAACCTTTTTCATACGGAATATTCACACCTCCGATGATGCATGGCCTTCCTTCCACCAGCTGGTGGACGTCAAATCCTTGTCCCACTCTGATCATTTGATATCCTCTCCCTCTGTTTTTACCCATAACGCCGCCATATCCAAATCCTCAGGCGTAGTAATTTTGATGTTCTTGTAGCTGCCTTGAACGACAGTAACCGGAATTCCTAGCCGCTCTATCAGCATAGAATCATCTGTTCCCAAGAATCCCGACTGCTCCGCTTCCTCATAGGCTCGCAGCAGATCGGAAAGACGAAAAGTCTGTGGCGTTTGAATACTCCACAGACTTCGGCGATCCGGCGTTGCTGTAATGATACCATCCCCGTTCACTTGCTTGACTGTATCCTTTACAGGTACTGCCGCTACAGAAGCACCAGTACGCTGGGCTGCCTCAAGGCATGAACGTACAAGCTCAGGTTGAATGAGTGGACGCACACCATCATGCACCATCACCCAATCCGCTTGTAAGTGGCGCAGACCGCGATAAACCGAATGCTGGCGTTCATTGCCACCAGCCACCACCCGTACATTTTTACCGATTTTGTATTGATGAATCCAATCTCGGCAGCGTTCCACATCTCCTGTCCCAGTCACCATCACCATTTCATCCACTTCGGGCATAGCTGCGAATATTTCAAGTGTATGTATGAAGATGGGCTTGTCCCGCAAAAGCAGAAATTGCTTGCTCTCCTGCGTCCCCATACGGGAGCCGCGCCCTGCTGCCACAATGACAACTCCTACCCGATTGTTCATTCAAATAACTCCTGCCCTGATCGCTTTGGACGATCCGTATGATAACACATCTACTTCATCATACCGCGTTTATTGAGCTTTTTCCAATAATTTTGGTTTAGCAAAGATCATACGACCGGCAGAGGTCTGAAGTACACTCGTGACCAGTACCTCCATCAAAGAGCCAATATAGTCACGTCCGCCTTCTACAACAATCATCGTGCCATCATCCAGATAGGCTACACCCTGCCCATGCTCCTTGCCGTCTTTAATAATCTGCACCATAATTTCCTCGCCGGGCAATACGACAGGCTTCACTGCATTCGCCAAATCGTTAATATTTAGCACCGATACACCTTGCAGTTCGCATACTTTATTCAGGTTAAAATCATTAGTTACAACTTTACCCTGCAACACCTTTGCCAGCTTGACCAGCTTACTGTCGACCTCTGAAATTTCCTCAAAATCACCTTCGTAAATGAGCACATTCACATCCAGCTCTTTTTGGATTTTATTCAAAATATCCAGACCCCGGCGTCCACGATTACGCTTAAGTAAATCTGATGAATCTGCAATATGCTGAAGCTCCTCCAGCACAAATTCAGGAATCACAATCGTTCCTTCAATAAAACCTGTCTTGCAAATATCTGCAATACGTCCATCTATAATGACGCTGGTGTCCAATATTTTATGTTCCTCCAGCTTGCGTTCTTCTACACCCGTTCCCCGACCAAAAAAACCAGAACTCCAAAAGGATGACAGCTCGTCCCGCTTTTCTAGTCCAACCATCAATCCTACATATCCGCATATCACGGTAACAGCGGTCTGGATAAGTTGACCTGGGGCCCCCAACCATGAAAAAAGCGGATAAACTGCTAAGGAAAGCATCAATCCCACCGCTAAACCAATCACACCTGCCATCATCTCGTTCATCGGAATTCGTACCAAGCCTTCAATGCCCTGCTGCAATCGATTTGCCACGGATGCCCCTGCGAATGAACACCCAGCCATAAATAGCACTGCTCCCGCCATCATCCAAACAATCATTCCCGGTAAAGACCCATCACTCAACCATTGTGGCATCCACGATACAATGCCTCCTACCCGCTGGTATAACGTATAGCCAAACCATGCTCCGCACAATCCTGTAAAAGTTAAAATAGCCTTTCTCCACATTGAGTCTCTATACCTCCTTTATTTTCTTTGCATATAGTCTGCTGCTTGTTGGATACATAGCATTTCTCTTACCAGTATGATCCATTTCCCACATAACTAACCCTGTATTTTCACTTTTTATGCATAAAAAAAAGCATTTATCTCCCTAAAATGATTCAAGGAAATAAATGCTTATTCTTGTTCTTGCTTGATACTAGTGCTGTGAATGACGATATTGATCGTCCTGTTCTTCCTGACTGGAACGCTCCCGATCACGTCCACGTCTGCGTGACAGCTTACGAATGTTCAGCTTCATACCATACAATGCATACAGCACCAGCGGCACAAAAATCAGCTTCGACAGCTGGTCAGGGAATTTAACAGCCAACACCACCGCTGCAATTACGACCCATGGAGCAACCCAGATCGCTTTTTTCGGAAGGCCGACCTTTTTAAAATTCGGATATCTCATGGAGCTGACCATCAAATAAGAAACCAGCAACATGGCAATCGACATGTATAACAATGAAATATCGTTATGGAATAAGGACAAAGTGGCTAATACGCCACCTGCTGCCGGAATTGGCAACCCCGTAAAATAACCTGGAACACCAGGACGTACGTTAAATCGAGCCAAACGCAACGCTCCGCACATCGGGAAAATGGCAGTAACCGTCCAAGCGAGAGCCGAATTCGCATCATGAAAAGCAACCATGTACATAATAACTGCGGGAGCAACACCAAAAGATATCATATCTGATAAGGAGTCCAGTTCTTTACCGAATTCGCTTTGGGCATTCAGGACCCGGGCCATCCTACCATCCAGTCCGTCCAACAACATGGCGACAATAACCATAATAGCGGCAAGACTGTATTTTCCGTCTACCGCCAATAAAATGGCGATCATTCCGAGAAACAAGTTACCTAAGGTACACATGTTCGGAATTGATTTGGTAATCATCTCTTCACCTCAATGTATGAATTGTTCCATTATAATCCTTTCACTGTATTACATTTACATTTGCCTGTCAATGAAAACTTGTTCCTGCAAACGTTTAAGACCTTCTTTAATCGTACGCGCACGAACCTCTCCAATACCATCCACTTCATCCAGTTCTTCTATCGTTGCTGTGATGACATGTGGAAAACGTCCAAACCGCTCCACCAGATTATGAATAATCACATTTGGCAAACGCGGTATCTTGTTCAGTACCCGATAGCCACGTGCAGCAATATACTCCTCTGATGTCGCAGCTGAAGAAGGGTAGCCTAGTAAACGTACAATATGATTCACATCCAACAATTCATCGTCCGTAGAACGTTTGAGTCCCAATATAATTTCACGAATCTTCTCGTCGCTATCGTCTTTGGCATAATCCTTATACAGCAACCAAGCTTCTTCCTCAATATTGCTGACAAGTTCTTCCATCTGCATGCTAATCAGACGGCCCTCATTTCCGAGCTCGTTAATAAATCGTTTGATTTCCATTTTGATGCGCAGCACCATTTCGATCCGCTGGATGACATTAACGACCTCCGGCATGGTAACCAACTCTTCAAATTCAGATGCTGTCAAATTGGTAGAGGCTTGCCCCAACACGGATCTATATTTTTCTAACGTCTGAATAGCCTGATTGGCTTTCGTTAAAATAACTCCGATTTCCTTGAGCGCATACCGTAATGTCCCCTGATACAAGGTAATAATATTACGCCGCTGGGAAATAGACACAACTAATTTGCCAGTTTGCTTTGCAACTCGTTCTGCTGTCCGGTGCCGAATTCCTGTTTCAATTGAAGAAATGGAGGAGTCCGGAATCAGTTGTGTATTGGCATATAAAATTCGTTTTAAATCCTCGCTCAATATGATTGCGCCGTCCATTTTAGCCAACTCATACAAATAGTTCGGTGAAAAATCACAATTGATGGAGAAACCGCCATCCACGACTTCCATAACTTCTGGGCTATAGCCAACGACCAGAAGAGCACCCGTTTTGGCACGCAAAACGTTTTCCAACCCGTCGCGAAAGGGAGTTCCCGGTGCCACAAGCCGCAGCAAATCGTTCATTTTATCCAGTTGGCTCGCTTCTTTCATTCTCAATGCCCCCTAATCTAATGCGGCTGCCAGTGCATCTGCCACCGTTCCTACTCCTATAATTTGTATCCCTTTCGGATGTGTCCAGCCCTTCAAGCTTTTCTCCGGCATGATCACCCGTTTGAAACCTAGTTTCTCCGCTTCTCGTACTCGCTGTTCTGCTCGGGATACCGCGCGCACCTCACCTGTCAGTCCCACCTCGCCAAAAATCACATCATACGGCTTTGTAGGAGCATCCCTAAAGCTGGAAGCAATACTCACAGCTATAGCCAAATCCACCGCCGGTTCATCCAACTTCACGCCTCCGGCTACGTTGAGATAAGCGTCCTGGTTTTGCAAAAACATGCCCATCCGCTTTTCTAGCACGGCTATGATTAATCCCATTCGATGATGGTCGACTCCTGTGCCCATTCGGCGTGGAGAGGGAAAATGTGTAGCTGCAATCAATGCTTGCAGTTCAACCAATACAGGCCGGGTTCCTTCCATACTGGCTACAACAGTAGAGCCTGCCACACCCAGTGGTCGTTCAGACAGGAAAAGTTCAGAAGGATTCGACACCTCACGCAAACCGCTTTCAGCCATTTCAAAAATACCAATTTCATTTGTAGAACCGAAACGATTTTTAACTGCACGCAAAAGCCGATACGTATGGTGACGCTCTCCTTCAAAATAAAGCACACAATCAACCATATGTTCCAACAAACGCGGACCTGCAATGGCCCCTTCCTTGGTCACATGTCCTACCAATACCGTAGCAATACCTAGCCCCTTGGCAATTCGCATAAAGCGTGAAGTACACTCCCGCACCTGAGCCACACTACCTGGTGCACTCGTCACCTCAGGCAAATATACAGTCTGTATCGAATCGATGACCAAAAACTCCGGCTTCAAGCTGTCCACCGCTTCTTCAATCGTCTCCAAATTCGTCTCACATAATACGTATAGGCTGGGGGACAAGGCACCGAGCCGATCTGCACGTAGTTTCGTTTGACGGACAGATTCCTCACCAGACACGTACAGCACCTTTAAACCAGTTAAAGCCAGTTCATTAGATGTTTGCAGCATGAGCGTAGATTTACCGATTCCCGGATCACCGCCCACCAAAACGAGTGAACCCGGCACCACACCTCCACCGAGTACTCGATTCAATTCGCCAATTCCCGTCAAAATTCGTGTTTCTTTGCCACTCTCCACCTCTATAATAGGGAGTGGCTTGTCTTTTGTGCTATGAGTAAGAAGGGAAGACCCCATTCCTTGAGTTTTTACAACGCTTTCCGTTTCTTCGACCATGGAATTCCATGCCTGGCATCCAGGACATTTTCCGTACCATTTGGGCGATTCATAACCACATTCCGTACAGGAAAATTTAGTTTTCACTTTAGCCATACTTTGTTCCCTGGCTCCTTATTGACGACGATGATGTCAAATTTATGTTCATACAGCCCAGAAAGAGCTGTAACAATAAAAGTTTACCATTGAAGCTTGGCGGACGTAAAGCAATATCACAAACTTTCCCAAAGCATTTACCCAACCTTTTCACCGTGTTTTATACACAAAAAGGGTGTCTTCGCAATAGCTTTCCAGCTTGCGAGACACCCTTTTCTACTATTTATTTAGTAAACTGCTTTAGGACTTGGCAGATACATTATCCTTTTTGGTTACAGTCAATGCACCGTTCTCCTCATCAATGAAGAGTGAGTCACCTTTAGTAATGTTGCCAGTCAACAGTTCCTCGGACAGGCGATCTTCAATATGCTTCTGGATTGCACGACGCAATGGACGCGCACCATACGCTGGATCAAAGCCTTCCTTGGCAAGGAATTTTTTAGCATTGTCTGTCAACTCGAAGTCCACTTCATACTCATTCAGGCGCTTACGCAGCTCCTCAGACATGAGTGATACAATTTCGGCAATATGTTTTTCTTCGAGAGAATGGAAAACGATAATTTCATCAATCCGGTTCAAGAACTCAGGACGGAAGCTTTTCTTCAGTTCATCCATCACTTTGCCCTTCATATTATCGTAATCCGCTCCAGCGTCCACTACAGCTGTAAAACCAAGCGTGGAGTTACGTTTAATCGCCTGTGCACCAACATTAGATGTTAGGATGATGAGTGTATTACGGAAATCAACGACACGACCTTTGGAATCTGTCAGACGCCCATCTTCCAGCACTTGCAGAAGAATATTGAATACTTCTGGGTGTGCTTTTTCAATTTCATCCAGCAACACAACAGAGTATGGCTTACGACGTACCTTCTCAGTCAGTTGGCCGCCTTCTTCATATCCAACGTACCCTGGAGGCGCTCCTACCAGACGGGACGTGGAGTGTTTCTCCATATATTCGGACATATCGATACGGATAACCGCATTTTCATCTCCAAACATGGATTCAGCCAAGGCGCGTGCCAGCTCTGTTTTACCAACCCCAGTTGGACCGAGGAAAATAAAGGAACCAATTGGACGCTTCGGATCTTTCAGTCCGGCACGTGCCCGGCGAATCGCCCGGCTTACTGCCTTAACTGCTTCATCCTGTCCAATTACCCGCTCATGCAGCAACTCTTCCATATTCAACAAGCGGTGTGTTTCTTCCTCTTTCAGCTTGCTGACTGGAACACCTGTCCAGATTGCAACGACTTGAGCAATATCCTCTGGGGTAACTTCGGAATCTGTACGACCCTGTTGTTCTTTCCATTGGTTTTTCGTTACGTCTAACTCTTCACGGATTTTTTGCTCTGTATCACGCAGCGCTGCCGCTTTTTCAAACTCCTGACTTTGTACCGCTGAATCCTTTTCCTTACGAATATCTTCCAGACGGTTTTCCAGCTGTTTCAGGTTTGGCGGTACAGTGTAAGAATTCAGCCTTACTTTGGAGCCCGCCTCATCAATAAGGTCAATAGCCTTATCTGGCAGGAAGCGGTCGGTGATATAACGATCTGACAATTTTACGGCTGCTTCAATAGCCTCATCAGTGATCTTTACACGGTGATGCGCTTCGTAACGGTCACGCAGACCATACAAGATTTGAATCGCCTCTTCTGGAGAAGGTTGATCCACTGTAATTGGTTGAAAACGACGCTCCAAAGCAGCATCTTTCTCAATATATTTGCGGTATTCATCCAGCGTGGTCGCACCGATGCATTGCAGCTCGCCACGTGCCAGAGCAGGTTTCAGGATGTTGGACGCATCAATTGCGCCTTCCGCTCCACCAGCACCAATCAGCGTATGCAGCTCATCAATGAACAACACGATATTACCCGCTTGACGAATCTCGTCCATAATTTTTTTCAAACGATCCTCGAATTCACCACGATACTTGGTGCCTGCTACCACAGAACCCATATCCAGTGTCATTACGCGCTTGTCGCGCAACGTTTCGGGAATCTCATTCGCTATGATTTTTTGGGCCAATCCTTCGGCAATCGCCGTTTTACCTACCCCAGGCTCACCAATCAGAACCGGATTGTTCTTTGTACGGCGGCTGAGCACCTGAATTACGCGTTCAATTTCCTTGCTACGCCCAATAACAGGGTCCAGGTTGTTTTCCTTCGCAGATGCCGTCAGATCGCGTGCCAGACTGTCCAGAGTTGGCGTGCTGACATTAGCTGGAGCACCGTGATGGCTGGAAACAGCCTCGCTGCTACCGAGTAATTGAAGCACTTGCTGACGCGCTTTGTTCAGACTAATGCCCAGGTTATTCAGTACACGTGCTGCTACGCCTTCGCCTTCACGAATAAGACCAAGCAAAATATGTTCTGTACCTACATAGGTATGGCCCAGTTTGCGGGCTTCATCCATAGACAGTTCGATGACTTTTTTGGCGCGTGGAGTATAGGCAATGTTCGTCGGTTGCTCTTGACCGCGTCCAATCAGCGTTTCCACTTCATCCTGGATTTTTTCCAGTCCCAGTCCTAAACCGATTAAAGCTTTCGCTGCTATTCCTTCACCTTCACGAATGAGGCCTAGCAAAATGTGCTCTGTGCCAATGTTGTTGTGTCCCAATCGAACAGCTTCTTCCTGAGCCAAAGCAAGCACTTTCTGTGCACGTTCCGTAAATCTTCCAAACATCATATATCCTGCACCTCCACAGTGTGTATTTCAGATCATTCTATATATTAAAGGGTTGTGCCTAATTTTTGCCGGATCAGCTTCGCCCGGTACATATCGCGCTCTTCGGTATTCATTTTATCCCCAAAGCTTTTTTGCAGGAACCCGGGTTGTGTCATCACATTCAGCTCATTCATCGCTGCGGTGGAAGGACGCTCCAAAATTCCTAAATCTACGCCAAGACGCACATCGGACAGCCGCTGTGCAGCCTCCTTGGAATCCAATACTGCTGCATATGACAAAATACCGAATGAACGCATCACCCGATCTGTAATTCGCAGCATAGATTCATTCATTAGCCGTTCTCTGGCAGAACGCTCGTGCTCAATAATTTGTAGCACCACGCCATGTAGATTCTCTATAATTTCCGCTTCGGTTTGTCCTAGTGTAATCTGATTAGATACCTGGAACAAATTTCCGACAGCTTCGCTACCTTCACCGTAAATGCCGCGAACCGTAAGACCTACTTGTGAAACAGCAGACAATATACGATTGATTTGATGAGTCATGACTAATGCGGGCAAATGCATCATCACCGAAGCTCTCATACCTGTGCCGACATTCGTCGGACAACTGGTCAGAAAACCTCTCCGATCATCAAATGCATAATCAGCATGCGCTTCAAATGCATCATCAATAATCATAGCGCGTTCCCAAGCTTCCCTAACCTGACATCCCGGATATAAGCACTGGATTCGCAGATGATCCTCTTCGTTTATCATAACACTAACCGATTCATCATCGCTAATTAAAACAGCACCGTTACGAGATTCGTTCGCCAAATTAGGACTAATCAAATGCTTCTCAACCAGCACCCGCTTGTCGATCTCATCCAAATCGGATATTTTCAACGTATGAAAAGTACCAAAACCACCTAAATCATCATACTGAAGGATATCCGTTAAGCGTTGAAGCGCTTCTTCCGACTGCTGATTGGTAGCAAGCATGGGAAAAGGCAGATGCTGCAAGTTACGCGCAATTCTCACCCGGCTGCTAATGACAATCTCCGAATCCGCAGCATCACCACGCATCCAGTCACTTAGCGGCTTCTCCGTAAACCGAATATTGGGCATTACGCATCCCTCCTACTCTTCACAAACTTTACTCTTCAGTCATTTCTTTTTCAAGCTCTCTGATTTGATCCCTAAGCTCAGCAGCTGATTCAAATTCTTCCTGTACAATATGCTGTTGCATCTCTTTTTTCAAATCGTCAATTTGCCGTTTAACCTTCAGTCGTCCTCCAGTGCGAACCGGAACTTTACCAACATGATTCGTACTGCCATGCACACGCTTGAACAGAGGGTCCAGACGACTATCAAAGTATTGATAGCACGACGGGCATCCGAAACGTCCCAGCTTACTAAACTGTGCATAGGTCATGCCACAATCCTTGCATTGCAGGTTTTGCGGACCACTGTGGCCTGGAGACTGGCTCTTTGTACTGGAGTCAAAATCCAGCATCCCCGACAACAAGCTATGAATCGAAAAGCCGTTAGGTGTTCCAGGGATCATCTCCCCTTTTTCCTTGGCACACGTCTCACAAATATGAAACTCTGTCTTTTCGCCATTCACAATTTTGGTGAAATGCAAAGTTGCCGGCCGCATATTACATTCTTGGCACAGCATAAAAGCACCTCCTTTAATGTCAGGATTTATACCAATCCCTACATCCAAACGTTAGTCTCTATTCACAAACTATTTGGTCGCCAGCAACGAGATCAGCATAGCCTTAAGCAATCTTGCTCGCAGTTGATCACGATAGGGAAGCTTCAGTAATAATGTATCCCTCGATAAGGCAGCCTTCATTAGATTAGCTTCCCTTTTGCTTAAAAAATGGGCCTCCTCTAACTGATAAATCAGTCCTTCTGCTGCCGATTGGCTTATTTCCTCCCCGATGCTCTGATGAAGATGTGTATGGATGGCATGCTGTGCAGGCAGCTGAATTCGCTGAATACGAATGTAGCCCCCGCCACCGCGTTTACTTTCCACCACATAGCCTTTTTCCAGCGTAAACCGGGTGCTAATTACATAATTAATTTGCGACGGCACGCAGGAAAAGCGGTCAGCCAGATCATTGCGCTGAATCTCCACTAAACCTTGGGAACTTTCCAGCAATATACTCTTTAAATATTGTTCAATAATATCGGAAACATTGCGCATTTCATCATCCTCCACTAACGGAAACGCAAGTATTCAAGTACATTTCACGCTCCACAGAGTCCGCCGTATATTGAACTTAACCAAACGGTAAAGTCACGAACCTAAGCTGTATTCAGGCTGTTGCCTATTCTACACTCATTGGAATTGTACCGTTTTGTCTCTAGTGTGGCCTTTATTTGCGATTAGTCATACACTTCTCTTATTTTCATAAAAGGCAGTTCCTAATTATACGCAAATCATTTCGATCCTCGTTTGCTTCTTTGCTATTAAAATTACTTTATACGGCCAATCCATCAAAATACTTCTACAGAACCTCACGAGGTTTGATTGACTTTGACTTTCTTTGACTATACTCATATTATAGCACATTATTCATTTTTGCCAAGGGGTCAATACCATTTTTCGCAATCTAATTATGTTTTATACAATACCATAAAAAAACTCTTCCCAATTACAGAAAGAGTTTTGAAAATTATAATAATCACACAAGTTATATTCCCTGAAAAACGAAGCATAAGAAGACCTAAATGGGCCTTTATCAGAAAAAATCCAATAAGAACGTTTGTTTTACTGGTATTACACGTTTAAGTGCAGACACAGATTCACTGTCCCCTTCAATACGTCCCCACTTATACAGATCATCAGCCTGCTGGTAGCCAAGCATCAGAGTCGTCAATGACTGAATCCCAAGTTTCAAGTCAGCTACCATAGCGTTTTCAGATGAATTGCTTGTACCCACTCTCTCCAGATGTCCTTTCCCTTCCGTAGTAATTGTTAATCTCCATACTCCTTCATTCCATGGTGCATACCGATCTGTCAGATTTAAGGTTAAACGTGTTTCCTCTCCAACCTGCTCAAAAGGGTATCTTTCTACAAAAGCAGCTGCATCCACAATACGGCCCATAAAATAAGGCACGGTCTCCTGTTGAATTCGCGGATCATCAAGTAAAAATGGCAGATTGTCATCTGCTGGAACGTAAATAAATTTACCATGGGTTATCATGGAGTCATGATTTGCAAAATAAGTCCATAAAGCCCGACGGGCCGTCTCATTTTCATAAACCAACTCATCACAATTCAACTGTTTATTTTCAATTTTGTACAGTGCATATCCCTGAGGATCGCCTGTTTCTGAGTAATATACCGCAGTTCGATAATTCTCATTTAAAATCCGCTCTTGCCACCATTCCTTATCTCGTACCAGCGTGCCATTATAACGAGATGCATACGCTTGATACACTTGGTCCAATTCTAAAATATCGTTGACATCGCGTTTGACTGTACCCTCTGTTTTAAGTTTTGCAGGGAATTTTTCAATGGGAATGACGTACTTTTTGTATTCAATATACGTTTCCCATCCAAATTTACGATAGAAGGCAAAGGAGAAGGGATGCAGAAAAGAAAGGCTTTGTCCCGCAGACTTCATCTCTTCAAGCGCATGCGTCAACAAACGTGAAACCATGCCTCCGCGACGCTTTTCTGGCCATGTTGCCACACCAGCAATGCCTCCCATATCAAAAACCTGACCGTTTATGTATACCTGTAGCGGTAACAAAGTCAGTTTAGCATTCAAGTCATGTCCGTCGAATATTCCCCATGTTTGCTCTGGTTTGAACTTCTTCCTAGCTTTCTCCAGATCCTCCCTGGACATTGTAAACTGAAAAGCATATTGAGATAATTCAATAGCCGCTTCAAATTCCTTACGTTGTAATTGTCTAATCTCCATAACTTCGTCACCTCGCTTGTATACTTGGACATCCATAAAAAGATTACACACTTAGAGTGTGGCAAACCCCATTCTCTCTGTCAACCTTAGAAACAGGTGGTCATCTAAAAACGCATAAAAAAGGATGATAATCTCATTGAGATTATCATCCTTTTCACTTTTGCTTGGCGACGTCCTACTCTCCCAGGACCCTGCGGTCCAAGTACCATCGGCGCTGGAGGGCTTAACGGTCGTGT
>NZ_JANAVN010000024.1:0-65844 GCF_024213565.1 Paenibacillus sp. Lou8.1 | reverse complement strand
GTTTATAGAAAGAGCGATAAGCTCATGTTGAAACTGACGAGATAAAATATCTCTTGTTTGATTTTGCGAACAAAATCGTTTTACTCACTCGTTGTTCAGTTTTCAAAGATCAAACTTGCATAATGTCTCACTTTGTTTCACCACCGCATCTCAGCGGCGACTTGATTAATATAACACACATTCGGGATTTAAGTCAACACTTTTTTTAAAATTATTTTTTAATTTCATTTAAATGTTGTTCTCACAAAAAAATTCCCGGGCTTTAAGGGCCGAGAATTAATGTATCACATTTTTGAATTCGCCGTCAACTATATTTTAAAAATAGAAACAATAACATTTAAGTTTTCATATAGCCTGTCCGAATAATACTATTTTCAATCCCAGTAAAAGGACAATCCCAGGCAAACCTAATATCGTTACCGCCCCCATTGTCACTGGATTGATCGGGATGTACACCTGCGTAATCCACCCTGAATAATTGATAACATACAATGCGATGGCTGCCAGGCCCATATGCGCCCCGAATACTACAAGCCAGCCGATACCCAAACGTTTTTTTAAGATTAGAAATAGTAGCATCCCGACACAGGCAATCAGAACTAGCCAGACCGCCCCTTTCATTCAGCCCTCCGCTTGTGAACACGATCCGTATCATTGGCATACCCCGGTTCATCTGCAGGCAGATGGAAACGATGCAGGCCTTGCTGTTTCGCACTTTTTAAATGTATCTGATATTTACGTTCTGCAGCTTCTAGAACAAATATAGCGTAGTCGATCTCATCTTTACCCGTTGCTTCATGAAATAAACGATGCGCTCTTAACCATTCCGCATGCGAAGCCCGAATCTGGGCAAACAACTCCTGCCGATACTCCGCTTCTGATTTGCCATTCTCCTGACGACGGAAATTTTGTTTCATCCGTTCCCACATCCGTTCATCCTCCTCACAAGCTGAATTATGTGCACAGTCTGCAAGATTACCTTATTCATACTTATTGAACAAAGGACAAACTTAGAACCAGGAACGATCTATACTGCCATCTATCACCGCAAATAAAAAAGGAGCCATAGCGGCTCCCCCAAGTGAGTCGAGAATACCCTAAGGACATTCCCTCCCTATTTATAACGTATAAATACACCTATTAATTGAGCTCTCTACGGCCTTCTAACGCTTTGGACAGGGTAACCTCGTCAGCATACTCCAAATCTCCACCCACTGGCAATCCGTGAGCAATACGAGTAACCCTGATTTCAAAAGGACGCACTAGCCGAGAAATGTACATGGCCGTGGCCTCTCCTTCAATGTTCGGGTTCGTAGCTAAAATCAGCTCCTTGACGCGTTCATCACTGAGCCTGTTCAGCAATTCCTTGAGTTTGATATCCTCAGGACCAATTCCCTCCATAGGAGATATCGCCCCGTGAAGCACATGGTAAAAACCATTAAACTCCTTGGTACGCTCCATAGCCACCAAATCCTTGGAATCCTGAACAACACAAATGACGGAAGCATCCCTCGTCTTATCCTGACAGATCCGACAAGGGTCCGTATCCGTAATGTTGCCGCAGACTGAACAGAAGTGCAGATTGCGTTTTACATTGACCAGCGCCTTGGCAAAGTCAATCACATCATCTTCCTTCATTTTCAGTACGTGAAAGGCCAACCGGGCAGCCGTCTTCGGCCCTACTCCCGGCAGGCGCGTAAAAGCATCAATTAGCTTTGCAATCGGCTCCGGATAATACAATAGCGCGTTTCTCCTTTATGCAGCAGACTAGAACAAGCCCGGAATTTTCATGCCGCCTGTAAATTTACCCATATCATCATTAGCCAGTTCATCTGCTTTGGACAAAGCATCATTGACTGCAGTCAGTACAAGATCTTGCAGCATTTCTACATCATCAGGATCTACGGCTTCCGGTTTGATCGTGATGGACAACACTTTTTTATGTCCATTTACCTCCACCGTCACAACACCGCCGCCAGAAGTACCTTCGATTACTTTTCCGCCAAGTTCCTCTTGGGCTTTCAGCATTTGTTCCTGCATTTTTTTCACTTGCTTCATCATTTGGTTCATATTGTTCATTTCAATCATCTCCTTTAATGAAGTATACATCTAGACACTTGATTTAATCTTTAATGACTACCAGATCTTCCCCGAAAAGTTGAATAGCTTCATCAATCCAGGGCTCCTTGGACTTTCCCGGCGTATCATGCTCCGGCTCCAGTTGCAATTCTTCGGCAGGCTGGTCGGAAACTCCTTCAATCGCAGCATTCCAATCCTTTTGCATCATCGTTACTAAACGATAAGGATGACCCAACTGCTCATGCAATACTTTCTCGATGACCTGCTTATTGGCAGGCTTTTCGGTAGTTTCACGATGAATATTGTTCTTAAATGCGACCAGTACACTGTCCTCTAACACAGAAACTGGCTCACCGTCCATAAACCAGGCATGAACCGTAACTTTCGCCTCTTTTACCCCTTGTAAAATCTGACTCCACTTACGCCCCGCTGCTGCGAATGCTTCGCTCGACTTCTCAGCGATATAGCGATCCAACTGAGAGGGGAGTTTGGCCGGCGCTGAAATCCGCGGAGCAGGGGCACGACCCCCGGAAGCCTGACGGCCGCCCGACGACGCTTCCTGTCCAGCTCCAGCGCCCAATCCACCTTGCAGCGCGCGCTCCAGTTTCTTTTCCAACTCAGCAAGCTGGCGCTTCAACATTACCACATCTTCCTGCTCAGCTGCAGCACCAGAGCGCTGTGCGGTCGGCTGAACAACAGCTCCTGCTCCCCCCGGAATACTGCATAGTTTCAACAGAGCTACCTCAAACAAAGTTTGAGGCTGAACGGCATATTTCATCTCGCTCTGATAACGATTAAGGGTGTCAATCATCGCAAAGAGTTGCTCCTTGGTAAAAGCATCTGCCACTTCCTTAAATCGCTCTGGATCTAGCACTCGCTCCGTCATTTTGGTTGCCTGAGGCACCATCTTGATCATTAGCAGGTCTCGGAAATAGTACAGAAGATTCTCCATGCACTTATCCGCACTTTTACCTTCCTGCATAAAGTTCTCGATCATTTGGAGCACCGTGCCCACATCTTCTTTCAGCAATGCCAAGGCAAGCTTACCGAATTGCTCGGACGCAATACCTCCCGTCATATCCAGCACCTGCTGATAAGTAACCCGACCATCTGTAAACGAGGATATCTGGTCCAAAACGCTAACTGCATCTCGCATCCCGCCATCTGAAAGACGCGCAATGTACTGCAGTGCATCTGAATCAGCCTGTATGTTCTCCTGTTGACATATCAGGTCAAGCCGCTCTGTCTGTTCTTCCAGCGATACCCGCCGGAAGTCAAACCGCTGGCAACGCGAAATAATTGTCGCCGGAATCCGATGTGGTTCAGTCGTAGCCAATATGAACATCACGTGTGGCGGCGGCTCTTCTAGTGTCTTGAGCAGCGCATTGAACGCTTCCGTCGTCAGCATGTGCACTTCATCAATGATATAAACCTTGTGCCGCACTTCTGTGGGCGCATATTTGACTTTATCGCGCAAATCACGAATCTCTTCAACGCCCCGGTTGGAGGCTGCATCAATCTCCTGTACATCCATGACCGCTCCGGCCGTGATCCGTTTACAGGCTTCGCATTCGTTGCAAGGTTCCGGCGCAGGTCCATGCTCACAGTTGATAGCCTTGGCCAAAATTTTGGCCGCACTCGTCTTACCTGTTCCTCGTGGACCGCTGAACAGGTAGGCATGGGACGTGCGATTTTCGCGGATGGCATTCTGCAATGTCTGGATAATATGCTGTTGTCCTACCATGTCCTTGAAAGCCTGCGGCCGCCAAGCACGGTACAACGCTATATGTTCCAATGCGCGTTACCCTCTTTCCCATTCACTTTCATGACCATTCATGGTCACTTCATTATACTATACTCCCGTCCGAATCTAAACCAGACACCTTCCAATTTATAAAACACAAAAAAACATCTTCGCAATGATTGCCAAGATGTTCTAATCACTAATATATACCGTGCACCTGTTATTGATCGTTGTGATCCGAGCGGCAATCCTGAACAACAACTCGGGCTAGGCAACCCTCCGGCACAAGAGTGGGCTTGCTTATGGCTGCTTCCTTCCGGACCTGACCAGGTTCACAAGTACTCATTGCGGAGGACCCAGCCGTCAACATTGTGCGCAGGGACCAGCCTCACATCAACAACACCTCTAACAGGAATTCAACCTCGCTATAGCGGATTGCGAGTTACAGGGCACCGCTACCTCCCCATCTAGCACGGTGAAAATAAGTATATCTTAAGGCCGCATAAAAAGCAAATACACATTATTACAAAAAGAGCCCTCTGCAGTTGCAGAAGGCTCTAATAACTTTATAACCTGCGGTAATCCATTAGATACCGTATTTCTTTTTGAAACGATCTACGCGTCCACCAGCATCAATAAATTTCTGCTTGCCTGTGAAGAATGGGTGGCAGGCGGAGCAAATCTCCACACGCAGAGATCCTTTCACAGAACCAGTTTCAAACGAATTTCCGCAAGCACAAGTGACATTAGTTACGCTAAATTTTGGTTGAATAGCTTGTTGCATTGAACTTTCACCTCTTTCCGCCCTGAACGTCCTATCAGTCCAGAGTTGTATGAACACATGTTCACATTATAGCACTTGAATATGAGCGTTTCAACAACTCTTTTCCGCATTCAAAGATGGCGTAAAATAGGTGAGTTTCAAGTTGCTATTGACAGTTTTAGGCCTTGGCAAATTTGGGACGTGCCAGCCCTTGTGGGGGTACATGAGTGTAAGAACCGATGACTACATCAGGCAGTTCCTCACGATAAATCTCAAGCATTTGCTTCATGCCAAGAATCTCACCTTGAGCAGGCGGAATCAACTCCAGATAGCTTTCAGGATCGATATTCAAGTTACGCATTTGAATCAGCTTGAGCTTAGTACGTTTGGCAAATTCAATCATTGCCTCAATTTCTTCCTCTCGGTCTGTTACACCCGGAAAAATCAAATAGTTAATCGACGTATATACTCCCTGCTCAGAAGCATAACGAAGTGATTTTTCCACATTAGCCAACGTGTAGCCGCGCGGCTTGTAATACGCATTGTAGTGATCGTCCAGTGCACTAATGGTACTAACGCGCATCAGATCAAGACCCGCATCCACGATTCCCCGGATATGATCGCTCAATCCCGCATTCGTATTGATATTGATGTATCCCATATCGGTAATGGAGCGCACCTCTTTGATCGAATCAATAATCAGTTTGGCTTGTGTGGAAGGCTCACCTTCGCAACCTTGGCCAAAACTGATGATGGACTCCGGTGTCTTCAAATGTTCCAGCATAACTTCTACAATTTCTTCGACACGGGGACGGAAGTTCATTCTTGTCTGCGGAGATACAAAGCCACTGTCGTCCGGCTGTTCAGATATACAGCCAAAGCAACCCGCATTACAAGAATAAGATACCGGAACTCCCCCTTCCCAGCGATTCAGGAATGTGTTCGAGGAAGTAAGACATTCGTAGCCCAGCGCACAGTTAGACAAATGTTGGTACAGCCGATTTTCGGGATATTGCTCCGTCATCCGCTGCACACCTAGTTTAACTTGATGACGGTCACAGTTTTCCGGATTCCACTTGGATGGACTGTCACTCTGCTCTGCCGTTACATAAAATGCCCCGTCTTTCCAGACTACGGCCGAATAACCGAACAAGGGAAGTTTGTACTCCTTATCGGTCTTCACATATCCCGGCAGGCACAAGCGCGTAAAACCTTGCGGCAATAAAGCCCCTACTGCTTGCATATCTCCGGGAAGAGAAACCATTTCCCCTGTTTCAGGGTTCATACCGACCGGGCGAGTGCTGGGCAGGCTTACCAATGTAGCTCCTTCCGGTAGCGGAATAAGCTCATCCTCCATGATTTCAACAATCATGTCTGCACTACGGGCAAGCCCATACAAAGAAGCATGATCATATACATTGCCTTTTTCGTCGGCATACACCAAATACATTATGGAGCTCCTTTCGCTCCGTTAAGCCTACGCCATTAACAAAATGAATGGTAACGACTGTGTACTTACGGAACAGATAAAATACATGAATGGGTTTTAGTTGGTTGTGGCCGGGACTGACGCTGTGGTAGAACGTGCAGTTCTCCGTTGTTGCCCACCAGAACTGCTTTGCGAGCCACTGGAAGAAGGTGCCGTCAAATCAAACGAAGCCAAAAACTCAGCATTAGTTTTGCTATTACGCAGCTTTTTGAGGAAGCCTTCCACAAAATCATGGCTTTCCGTCATGTTTTTACGAATGGCCCAGATGGTATCCAATTCTTCCTTGTTCAACAACACTTCCTCACGGCGTGTGCCGGAACGACGAATATCAATCGCAGGAAAGATACGACGTTCTGCCAGCTTGCGGTCCAAATGCAACTCCATGTTGCCCGTACCTTTAAACTCTTCATAAATGATATCGTCCATGCGTGATCCTGTATCAATCAGCGCTGTAGCAAGAATCGTCAAGCTACCGCCTTCCTCCACATTCCGAGCCGCACCAAAAAAGCGTTTTGGACGGTGAAATGCCGCCGGATCAATACCCCCGCTCAAAGTACGACCAGAAGGAGGGATAACGAGATTGTACGCACGAGCCAAACGTGTGATGCTATCCAACAGGATGACAACATCCTTTTTATGTTCTACGAGACGCAGCGCACGCTCCAACACGAGTTCTGCCACTTTAATGTGATTTTCAGGAAGTTCGTCAAATGTAGAGGCCACAACTTCACCTTTAACAGAACGCTGCATGTCGGTCACTTCTTCGGGGCGTTCATCAATCAACAAGACAAAAAGCTCGATCTCGGGATTGTTAGTAGAAATGCTATTGGCAATTTCTTTGAGGAGAAGCGTCTTCCCAGCTTTGGGAGGTGCTACAATGAGTCCGCGCTGTCCAAGTCCGACAGGGGCCAGTACATCCATAATTCTCGTAGACAAATGGTTGGGGGAAGTTTCAAGGACTAATTTGGTTTGCGGATACAGTGGAGTCAGTGCAGGAAAATGTAGCCGCTCAGCAGCTTGCTCAGGACTTCTTCCATTGACGGCGTTAACTTGAAGCAATCCAAAATATCGTTCATTCTCTTTTGGCGTTCGGCATTTACCAGAAACAAGATCGCCCGTTCTCAAGTCAAACTTGCGGATTTGTGAAGCAGAGATGTAAATATCTTCGGTACTCGGGAGATAATTGATCGGCCTCAGAAAGCCGTAACCTTCGGGAAGGATTTCCAGAACCCCCTGCATAAACATCAATCCGCTCTTCTCAGCTTGTGCGCGCAGGATCGCGAATATTAATTCTTTCTTTTTGAGCGTTCCGTAGTACGGGATCTGGTATTGCTTGGCCAGCTTGTACAGGTCGGTCAGCTTCATTTCTTCCAGATCGGAAATTTGCAGATCCATATAATAACCACCTATTCAATTATTAAGTCCATTCATACATCTAAATGATAGACAATGATATCATAAACACCATTAACATAATTTTAACCAAAACAAATAAAGTTATGCAGCCATCTGCCTGAATTATACCGAATTATTCCGGTTTTCCGATAAAAGATTGTTAGGTATGAACCACAATCTTGTATCAAGCAGCGGCTGCATAGGTGTTGCCCGTTCTATCGCTTTCGTTCCGGGAGTTCGAAAAAATGGCATGGTCTAACTATTCAGTCTGCCGCCATACATCCGCGCCCAAAAGACGCAGGTTGGAAACAAGGTGATCATAACCACGGTCAATGTACTCGACACCCGTCACCTCAGTTACACCTTCGCTTACTGTAAGTCCAGCAATGACAAGGGCCGCTCCGGCGCGCAGATCTGCCGCTTTTACTTTAGCTGCATTCAGTTGACCACCCTCTATAATGGCAGACCGACCCTCTACGCGAATTTTAGCCCCCATACGCACCAGCTCAGGGACGTGCTTAAAACGATTGCTGTACACAAAATCGCTCAATACACTGACACCCTGCGCTTGGGTAAGCAAGCTGGTCATGGGAGATTGTAAATCTGTAGCGAATCCGGGGTATATCAAGGCTTTAACGTCGACATGTCCATAGGAAGGTGCACCCAGTACACGAATACTTTCATCATATTCCTCGATGCCGATGCCCATTTCCTGCATTTTTGCAGTGAGAGCCTCCATATGTTTGGGGATTACATTGTCAATCAATACATTTCCACGGGTTGCCGCAGCAGCAATCATATATGTGCCCGCTTGTATACGGTCAGGTATGATGGAATGACGGCAGCCATGCAGCTCCGACACACCTTCAATTCGAATCGTTTCCGTACCGGCACCTTTAATAATAGCCCCCATCGAGTTTAAAAGAGTTGCTACATCTATAATCTCAGGCTCTTTAGCCGCATTTTCGATAATTGTGGCGCCTTTGGCACGTGCAGCCGCCAGCATAATATTAATGGTAGCGCCTACGCTGCTAACATCCAAATAAATCTTAGTTCCGCGCAGTTCTTTGGCGTGCAAATGAATAGCGCCGTGCTCGTTCGTAACCGTGGCACCCAGCGCTTCGAAACCTTTGATATGCTGATCAATGGGCCGGGGTTCGAAATTGCACCCTCCTGGCAAACCGATGATCGCTTCCTTGAATCTGCCCAGCATGGCTCCCATCATATAATAAGAGGCTCGTAATTTCTTAACAGGCCCATTCGGCATAGGAATGGATTTAATGGAGGAAGGATCTATTTTCATCTGGCTACCTTCCCAGGTAACCGTTGCACCAAGTTCCTCCAGTATTTCGGAATACACCGCCACATCACTCAACAGTGGCAAATTGTCCAAAATGACTTCCGACTCTGCCAGAATGGCTGCGGGAATCAAGGCGATGGCACTGTTTTTGGCACCGCTGATGGAAACTGTACCTTGAAGCGGCCGTCCACCGGTGATCATCAATTTTTCCATAAGCTTGAGGGTCCCCCTACGTGTTTTGCAGTCGGTCAAACAATAATCTCAAATCATAAACTTTTAACTTTTTTAGTGGTGAAAATGGAAAGACACCGGCTAAGCGGTGTGCTTTCCATACCAAACTATTCAACTGTACAGATTTAAATATTTTGTGCAGCAGAACTACAGCTACAACTAAGAAATACATCTAGCCTGTGCAGACGCACGACCAGTTTGATTCATTATTACGCTTTGTTGTTGGAACCGAACTCACGAATTTTACCGATAACGGTTTGTTTAATCGCTTCACGACCTGGAGCGATGAATGTACGTGGGTCATAAGCATCCGGTTTCTCAGCAAGCACTTCACGAACCACTTTCGCAAATACGATTTGGTTCTCAGTGTTTACATTGATTTTGGAAGTTCCCAAAGAGATTGCTTTTTTAATGTCATGTGTTGGGATACCAGTACCACCGTGCAGAACGAGTGGAAGTTTGATTGCATTGCAGATCTCTTCCATTTCTTTGAATCCGAGGTTTGGCTCGCCTTTGTAAGGTCCGTGTACGGAACCCAGTGCAGGTGCCAGTGTATCGATACCTGTTTCGTTAACGATACGCAGACAGTCGTCCAGCTTAGCGTACATTACGTCGCCGACAACATCATCCTCTTGACCGCCAACCATTCCAACTTCAGCTTCAACAGAAACGCCTTTGGAATGAGCATATTCAACCACTTTTTTCGTTGTAGCAATGTTTGTGTCGATCGGGCTGTGGGAATCGTCAATCATAACGGATGTGAAACCAGCGTCGATAGCTTCTTTACATTTTTCAAAGCTGGAACCGTGGTCCAAATGGATCGCAACTGGAACGGTGATTTTCATGTCATGAATAAGACCTTCTACCATTTTAACAACAGTGTAGAATCCGCCCATGTGACGTGCTGCGCCTTCAGAAACGCCCAAGATTACTGGGGATTTTTCTTCTTCAGCAGCGCCCAAAATAGCTTGAGTCCACTCCAGGTTATTAATGTTGTATTGACCTACTGCATATTTTCCTTCGAGTGCTTTGTTCAACATGTCTTTCATAGATACCAATGGCATGGTTACAGTCCTCCTAAAGGTGTTTGGGTTTGTCTATATTTTAGCCGACATCACATACGGGCTTATTATACCACAACCCATGTTAAATACTAAACAAGCTTTTGCATATCAACACATACAAAAATCACGTTAGGACGCCGTTTTTTCATAGAATTGTATAAGGAGAGGATTTACTTTCAGTATTTCCCATAATCACAAACAAAAAACCCTGTTGTGTTAACAGAGTTCTCAACCATAGTGACTCACCTAATCACCTCTGAGTTGTTTGTTCACAGCGATCCGCATTTCGTCAATATCAAAGGGCTTGGTAAAATGCATTAGCGCACCTAGCTCCGTCGCCTCTTTAATCATGTCCAGTTCTCCATATGCTGTCATCATAATAACCTTGATATCAGGATTCATGGTTTTTAGATGCTTCAGAATTTCGAGTCCGTCCATACCTGGAATTTTCATATCGAGCAGAACCAGATCAGGTGGTTCCTTCTCAACAATTTCAAGTGCAATTTTCCCGTTCGCCGCCTGAAAGGTCTCATAACCTTCACTTCCGAACACTTCCATCAGTAAAATCCGTATTCCATTCTGGTCATCGACGATTAATACTTTCTTCTTTTCCAATGTTTTAACCTCCTAAGATCTTAAAACGAGGATCATGCAGCTATTGCCATAACAGCGTCCGATGACGTACAATATCCGTCCCATACCTAAAACTATATTCGCTCCTGCAAAAAGAAAATCCTGCTCTTATACATAATTGTGGAATATTCTTTCATAATCAGGAAGCATGGGATAAAAAAAGACCTCCCTGAGGAGGTCTTACAAGCCATAGCATTAACCTTGAAGCTGCAATGCTGCCTTTACAAATTCACGGAACAAAGGCTGTGGACGATTCGGACGGGAAGTAAATTCTGGATGGAATTGTACCGCCAGGAACCACGGATGCTCAGGGAGCTCCACAATTTCCACCAAGCGTCCATCCGGTGAAGTACCGGAAATACGAAGACCCGCTTTTTCAATAACTTCACGATATTCGTTATTGAATTCGTACCGATGACGGTGTCTTTCGTACACCAGCTCGTCGTTGTAGCAAGCCGAAGCCAGGGAACCTTCCACCAGTTTGCATGGATACAAGCCAAGACGCATCGTACCGCCCAAATCTTCGATGTCTTTTTGGTCAGGAAGCAAATCGATGACAGGATAATCAGTAGCCGGGTTAATTTCCGAGCTGTTGGCTCCTTCGAGACCAGCCAGGGAACGGGCAACCTCAATGACAGATACCTGCATACCCAGACAAATGCCGAAGAACGGAATTTTTTGCTCCCGTGCATAACGAATGGTACTAATTTTGCCTTCAATTCCGCGATCGCCGAAGCCACCCGGTACGAGAATGCCGCCAATGCCGCCCAGCATGTCAGCTACGTTCTCGTCCGTCACTTCTTCAGCGTTCACCCAACGAATTTTTACGTCTGCATTCGCATCAAATCCAGCGTGGGAAAGCGATTCAACCACACTTAAGTACGCATCATGTAACGCAACATATTTACCAACAATGGCAATCTCAACCGTTTTATCCAGCTTGCTGATTCGATCAACTAACCCTTCCCATTCGGTCATATCTGGTGCAGGTGTTGTCAGCTTGAGGTGGTTAACTACGATTTCGTCCAAGCCTTCTTCACGCAGGTTCAACGGAACCTCGTAGAGGGTTGAAGCATCGCGGCATTCTACCACTGCATTCGCATCAATATCGCAGAACAATGCAATTTTAGCCTTCATATCGGAGGACAGTTCATGCTCTGTACGGCAAACAATGACATTCGGTTGGATACCGATACTGCGCAGTTCTTTTACACTGTGCTGAGTTGGTTTGGTTTTAACCTCACCAGCAGCTTTAATATAAGGAATGAGTGTTACGTGAATGTACATCACATTCTCGCGCCCAACTTCGCTTTTGAGCTGACGAATAGCTTCCAAAAATGGCAAGCTTTCAATATCACCCACAGTACCGCCGATTTCTGTAATAATTACGTCCGAACCTGCTTCACGGCCTGCACGATACACGCGTTCCTTGATTTCGTTCGTAATATGAGGGATAACCTGCACCGTACCGCCCAAATATTCTCCGCGACGCTCTTTGCTGATTACGCTGGAATATACCTTGCCTGTTGTGACATTGCTGTTCTTGGACAGATTAATATCAATAAAGCGCTCATAGTGTCCCAAGTCAAGGTCCGTTTCCGCACCATCATCCGTTACAAACACTTCACCGTGCTGGTAAGGACTCATCGTACCCGGATCGACATTCAGGTAAGGATCAAATTTTTGGATCGTTACCTTCAGTCCCCTGTTCTTCAAAAGCCTCCCCAGTGAAGCTGCCGTAATCCCTTTGCCCAAGGAAGACACAACCCCGCCTGTCACAAAAATATACTTTGTCACTGTTCAAAACCCTCCTAGATAAGATGCAAAATTCAGGCGACATTATGATGTTATCGTAACCCGTTTGCACGGATTATCATCCATGAAGAAGGCAGCGGAATCATTTTCCATGTCCGCCGCCCTTAGCCCTCTTTCATGAGTGAAAACACCCCTATAAAAAACAAAAAAGCACTCCCGTAGTACGGGGCACTTTTATACAAAAAGCAAACATATAAGTGAATCAATCATAAGCCCAAGCAATAGTTTACCCCGTGTCCAATCCGCTGTCAAGGAAGTTATCCGTGTTAATTTGTCCATTGAACCAGATTGGAGAGAATCCACCTGAAAGCTTTAAATCAGAAGAGGTTTTCAAGAAAACGGTCATGAAAAAGGGGAGAACGCATCTCCCCTTGCAGCCTGTTCCTAACGAAGCGAATCGTCGTCTTCCGTCGACTCATCGTCGTTTTCATCTTCTGAATCTTCCTCATCACTGAGGTCTTCATCGTCTATAACTACGTCTTCATCACTATCATCATCATCTTCTTCTCCGTCGAACAGCTCATCTTCGCCATCCTCGTCTTCGCTATCTGCATCGAAGTCGTCATCAGAGTTGTATGTTTCTTCTTCCTCATGATAGTCATCTTCGTCGTCATCGTCTTCGTCGTTAATAATACGAGGACGCTTGGCGCCTGTCAGGGCATCTTCGGATTTATCTACCGGATACCAACGTTTCAAGCCCCACAGATTCGTACCGACACAGGCAAAACGCCCGTCAATGTTGATTTCAGTATATAGCTGAGCAATAACGTCATTAATTTCTTCGTCGGAAAAGCCACGCAATTTGGCGACTTCCTTCATCAGGTCACGGTAATAATACGGAGTATTGGCTGCTTTCAATACCATAAATGCCAAATCCACCATTGGAGTCTCGTGGACTTTCTCCGGGTCAATCTTCAAGTTGAGTGGGGTACTCACCTAGGGACACTTCCTCTCACACGTAATTCACAAGAACATGTTTCAGAGCATACACGATACATGCAATACTAACATATCCATTATCAAAACTAAGTAAAACCTATTTGGAAGCAAATTGCAAGTTAAAGATGGGTATCGTCATAATTTCCAGGAATATCCCTCTAAACAAGACGGCATACATAAAAAGACGGGGTTCCCCCCGTCTTCGACTGTACCCGCTCCGGGAGAACCCCCCAAAGTTGTTGCACAAGAGCTTATGCCCTCCATGTATCGTATGTGTCCACAGCCACTTTGACACGACAAGCAGGCCTATTTCCATAAAAAAGGGGCAGGTTTCCCATGCCGCAGTTGACGCTTGCTCATACAATACCTCAGCATGGCTCATCGGAGGGGGACCGTCTCAAATGGACTATCCGGATTTTTTGCAGCGTTTGCATGAGGGTATTTCGGAGCCGTCCGGCAGTGGACGGAACAAACAGATCATCACGTTCGATAAGCCTCACCAATACCGGGAATGCCTGTCCTATCTCAGGAAGCTGAAACCCGAGCTTGCGGGATTACGGCAAGTACAACCGGCCCGACTAATCCGCGCTTTAATCGCTCCGCTTTCAGGGGGAGACAGGCTGGGCAAATATCACAACGGTGTCACCGTTGAAGAAGATACCCGCATGAAGGTCCACGCTGAAACTGCTCATATACCAAAAGCAGAAAAGAACCTTTCCATGCCATGGGGAGTCAAACAGGTACGTGCATACAAGGCTTGGCCTTCCTCGACAGGGAATCGGGTCAGAATCGGTGTGATCGACACAGGAGCGGATTTTCAACATCCTGATCTTCGTCATTCTCTCGCCAGAGGTATTAATTTGCTTAACCGAACCATGCTACCCTATGACGATAACGGCCATGGTACTCATATTGCTGGAACTATCGCGGCGTCCAACTATGACGAAGGTAGGGTCGGCGTAGCACCACGGGCTTTAATTCATCCCGTAAAAGCTTTTGATCATAATGGAGCCGCCTACGTCTCCGATATCATCCTTGGTATCGACTGGTGTGTATTAAATCGTGTCGATATCATCAATATGAGCTTTGGTATGAAGTCGCGCAGCAAGGCACTACTTGATATGGTGAATAAAGCATATCATAACGGCATTGTGATTGTAGCGTCCTCGGGAAATGAGGGTAAGCGCCGAAGTATTGACTATCCAGCCCGCTATTCTCAGACGATTTCAGTGGGGGCTACCGACAAATACAGACGCATCGCGCCTTTCAGCAACCGGGGGCAATTTGTAGACGTGTACGCACCTGGCGAAAAGATCACATCCTCCTGGATCCATGGCAAGCATCACGAAATGAGCGGTACCTCTATGGCTACTTCCCATGTGACCGGAAGCATCGCACTTCTCCTTTCACTGAGGCCGGAACTGGGGCCTGGAGAAATCAAGGCGTTGCTTAAGCGTACCGCCACACCGCTCCGTCTGCGTAAAAGCGCCGGACGGAGCTCTATCTCGACCAAACTTGGAGAAGTCGATGCCTTCCGATTGATGCAGGAGGGCACAAAGTGAATGATATTGTGATGCTAAACCTCTAGTGTAGCGCCCGGCTCCAGAGAGTGAACTTTTCTGGCAGGACCTTCACATCCACTATTTCCTTCTCTTATCAACTCATCTCGTACCAGGTCGGTCTGCAGCTTCGGCGCATGAACGAGTACAACCTGTTTGCTAGGCAGCTCCTTCAGCATTTGCCGCACATCTGATAGTCCCTGATGCACCTTATAAATCAAATGCCGAGCTACGCAGCTGTCATTTTCATCCGCACGTTCCAACAGATGTTTGCCAAAAGAACCATGTGGAGCATGCCCGGTCAATATAACACTGTTGCTAATGCTTTCTCCGCTATCTTCACTCTCTCCCATGTTGCGATTATCCGATAGAAACTGATAGTACCAGCGCGCCTGTGGAGAATCCATCATGCCGTCTCTTGTTATGATAATAGCCGTTGGGTTCTGTTCCAGCAGACTCACTCGTTCCGCAGCATCACGAGGCACGAAGACCCTGTCACTGTTTAGCACATGTTTTATTCGCGCCGGGGCTTCCGGACGCAGCCATTCTTTCCAGCGGTTTAACTGTTTCAATCCCTGCCATATGTCGTGCTCTACAATTATTGCCTGTTCAGGGAATTGCTCGCTAGCCCATACGATCAGGTCCTGTCCTCTGCCAAAGGCAGGCACCGGCAACAACACATGACCTCCAGACCATAATATCCGCTCCATCTCGACCCTCAGCCGCTCCAGCTTAACAGGCTGCGGGTCTATATCCATGCCATAGGCATTGTCCATAATGGATATGTCCGCTAGATTGGGCTCTGACTTCCATTCAGGTAGGTCATGCAGCCGCTCCCCAACACCCAAGTCTGGCGCATCGGCAGCAAGAAGTTCAGATTCGCGGCTGTAATCTCCAGAAAAAAACAACCGCTTCCCTTCCATTTCTACCACATACCACACTGCACCAGCCAAATGTCCACTGCGTCCCCACATGATTCTCACACCCGGACAAGCCTCAAGCCATTCTCCTGCTGGCGCTTCATCTTCTAGATAGCGATAAGCAATGGATTGGATATCCTGTTCGTCGTATGGCAAGTCGGCTCCTCTCGATTCAACATAAGTATGCCAGGAGCGAAAATAGGAGCCTAACTGCTCAGCGGTGGCCTTGGTCGTCCAGACCTCCCCCTGGTATCCATACTTGTACAGCAAGGGGAGCGCCATGGAATGATCCTCATGTGCATGAGACAGCAATACAGTGGTCAGTCTCTTCGCCTTTTGCGGCGGAAAAACCGGATATTGTCCGGTTCCTTCCTTCTTCACGCCACAATCCAGCATGACGTGATGCTGCGTTCCTTCAAAAACATAGCAGGAGCGGCCATGTTCGCCCGCTCCTCCCCAAATCCTAAGCTTGGTCATGATCATTTCCACTTTCTTTGCGAGTTTAAGCTTTCGATTAAGATCAGCAGCAGTGTGGTCATTCCGACCGATATGACGGCCATCGCCATCCCAAGTGACACCTGTCCCTGCTCAAATTGTGCAAATATGTAGGTTGCAGATGTCTGAACGGATGGCGGCAAAATCAGCAACGATCCTACCAGCTCGCGTGAAGCGATCGTAAATGTCATCATCCAACCAGCGAGCATTCCCGGTACAATCAGCGGCAGTACAATCCGGCGGAATATGTAAGACGGTCGTCCGCCAAATACCTGTCCCGCCTGAAAAAGCCCCGTGTCCACCTGTGTAAAGGCGCTTTTGACATACTGCACCGTATAAGGAACAAACAAGATAACATACGTCAGAATGACCATGCCGTATGTGTTATACAAAGGGATCGGCATCCACGGCGAGTTCCACCACAAAATCAGGCCGACCACCATAACAATTCCCGGAACCGTATTCGGAAGCAAGCTGAATGCATCAACTGTCCGTTGGATTCTCGTGCGTGAGCCGCCAATGACAAGCGCAAACCAAGTGCCCAGCACCACAGCAAGCGTCGAAGCGCCCAAAGAGAGAAATACGCTGTTCAGGAGCGCCTCCATGCTCTCTGATCCCCAAGACAGCAGTTCCTTGTAAGAGTCGAGCGTCAAATTATCCCAGGCAAGGCCCATTCCCCTCAGCTTCATCGTCGAGGCTGAAAGAATTGAAAAATAAGGAATGCCAATGGACGCAATGAGCAACAATAGAATAAATGCAACACTCAGCCCCGTAGTCCAGCCGGATATACGGAGACGGGACGGACGCGAACCTTTACCACCTACCAGCCTATACGTAAACTTTCGGTTGATCACCGACTGCGCGTACCATATGAGCAGGCAGGCGGTTAACAGCACCGAGGCCATTGACGTCGCTTTGCCAAAGTCTATAGGCCAACTGGAAATATACTTGTGGATTTCCGAAGTCATGACCTCATACCCGATACGTCGCCCAAAGGTAGCGGGGGTACCAAACTCGGCAATCGTTTTAACGAAAATGAGCAACGCGCCCATTCCGTAAGCTGATAGCAGTAGCGGTAAAATAATTCGACGGAATCTGTATAGAAAGCTACCGCCCATTACGGCACCCGCCTCTTCCAGGCTCCCGCCTATCCTCACCAGCGCCCCGCGCAGCAGCAGGTACAGGAATGGAAACAGATGCAGGCTCATGATCATCACCATGCCACCAAGGCTGAAGAAGGACGGCGTTAAGAAATGTAGACCCGGGAACAACTGCTCCAGATATCCGTTTTTTTGCATAAACAAAATCCAGCCCATGGACCCGATATAGGGCGGGGTCATAAACGGAATCAGAAGAACAACATCCAACCAGCGCCAGTGTGCAAGACGAGTGTTGGACATGATCCAGGCTAGCGGAAGTGCAAGTACCGTCGTTCCTGCAATCACGCAGATGCCAAGCCAAATTGAACTGAATAGCACGCCTGCAAATGATGAAGCAGCTAACGTTCGAAAAGGCGCATCCCATTGGAATTTTCCATCAACATACACACTTTGGATAAAGATTTGCAGCAACGGCATCACAATCAGGAAAAGAAGCGCGATCAGAGCCAGCGTCAGACACCACGCTCTGATGTGTTTAACGGATAAGCCTCCCATCGGCTTACTTGAACATTTGCGTGAACTTCTCCGTCACGTCTGATCCGTGCTCGCCCATCCATTCCCAATTGGTCTTCAGCAATGGGATCTCGTCCAGGTTGGCACGCTTGTCGGCTTTGATATCCGTGCGGCCCGGGAGTAAGGAGGCATCTGCTACTAGTTTCTGTGCCTCGTCCGACAACAGATAGTCAATGAATGCCTTCGCATTCTGCTCATGCTGCGTTGACTTGAGAATTGCGGCAGGACGTGGGCTGATGACTGTCCCCTCTGTCGGATAGACGATATCAATCGGCTCACCTTTGGCTTTAGCCTTGTAGGTCATGTAATCGACCGCAGCGACGACTACACCTTTAGCTCCGGTAATCACGGGGTCCAGCGCTTCCTGATTGGCACCAGCCATAGCAACACCGTTAGCCTTGTACTGCTCGAACAACGTCCAGCCTCCATCGCCCTTGGCGCTCAGATATCCTGTCATAAAATCCAACGCTGAGCCGGACAGGGAGGGATCGGGAATATTAACCTGATCCTTGTACTCAGGCTTCGCCAAATCAGCCCATGAAGTTGGTGGTGTTTTCACCAGCTTCGTGTTATACGCAATGCCCAGAGCAGAAGCACTGGTACTGAAGTAGTTGCCTTCCTTATCGGACCAGTCTGGATTTAGCTTGTCTGCGTCCTTGGCATCCGGGTAAGGTAGCGTGAGTCCTTCCTTTTTCAGGCCTTGTACAGACGGAAGCGATGCCAGCACAACCACGTCCGCTACTGGATTCGTCTTCTCGGCTTCCATGCGGGCCAAAATTTTCCCTGTCGTTCCCTGGAACAACTCTACCTTAACTCCGCTCTGCGCCTCATACCCTGCTACCAACTTTTTCGCCAGTCCATCCGGGCCTGCGCTGTAGACCACCAGCTTCTGATCGGTGGATGCCGCCTCCGCTTGTCCTGCTGATCCAGTAACTTGTGCCCCATCCTTGGATGTTGTAGCTGTTCCGCAACCCGCCACAGCGAGTCCAAAAGTCAAGGTTAATGCGAGCATCGTTCCTTTTTTCCATCCTGTACGAAAAACATGCCTATTCATCATCTTGTATATACCCCTTTTCCCTATGCTTCAAGTTGGTGGATGTGTTGCGGTGATACCCAAACGTGCATTTGTTGACCTATGGGCAAGCGGCTGGAATGATATGCAGTCCATTGCTCGCCGTTCTCGGCTAGTATACGAATTTCATAACGATCGCCGACATAGCTGACATGCAGGATCTCTACTGTAAAAGCATGCTGATCTGCTTGCTCCTGTTCCCAACGCACATGTTCAGGACGAAATAGTGTCCGTTCCAACTCCAGCCAGTTGGATTTGCCAATAAACCTCGCCACCTCTGGATGAGCTGGGCAACCGTAGATCACCTCTGGTGTTCCGGTCTGCAAAATATGTCCACTTTTCATAACAACCACTTCATCAGACATGGACATGGCCTCGATCTGATCATGGGTGACATATAGGGCGGTCAGCCCCAGATCGCGCACAAGCGATAGCATCTCAATGCGCATCTCCTCCCGTAGCACCGCATCCAGCGCACTGAGCGGCTCGTCGAACAACACAAGTCGAGGCCGGATAGCAACCGCTCTTGCAAAGGCAACCCGCTGCTGCTGGCCACCGGACAGCTGATGAGGATACCGATCCTCCATCCCTGACAATCTGACCATGTCGAGCGCCTCCAGCACCACTGTCCGCAGTTCCTTGTCTCGTACGCTGGCGAACCCTTTCCCTCGCTTGCCCGCACGCAGGCCGAAGGCCACATTTTCAAACACCGTCATATGCGGCCATAACGCGAAATCCTGAAAGACCATGCCAAAGTGGCGGAGATGGGCGGGAATATCCTTTTTGCGTTCTGCCGAAAAAAGAATTTCCTCTCCCATCGTGATTGTGCCGGTATCCGGTGTCTCCAGACCAGCAATCAAGCGCAAGAGCGTTGTTTTCCCACAGCCGGACGGTCCGAGCAGTGTTGTGAATTTGCCCCGTCGTACTACCAGATTCGTCTCATGCAGCGCGGTTATTTGGCTGAAGGTTTTACTTAATCCGTGAATATATAGATCCTGATTCATCGCATTACCTGCCTGTTCTTCTGACTGACCCCAGTGTAAAACTTGAATTCGCAACCTGTGTTATTGGAAAGTTAAAACAAAATTAATTATTTCAATGAATTGTGTTAACACTCATAGATTTAATCTATATAGAGGGGATTGATGCTGCTACCCATAGTAATAAGGTGATTGTTCGATTAACCTGAAAGCGAGGCATTCTAAGTGAACTTAAGTCTTCTAAAGTTACATATTGTAGAGCTGCTGAATAAGCACCATAAAATTACCACGGTCGCCGAGCTTCTTGGCCTGAAGCAACCCACCGTTACTTTTCATATGAAAAATCTGGAGCGTGAATTCGGAGTAAAGCTGTTTGACACACGTATGGGCAAAATCATCCTGACGGATGCCGGAAATGCACTGCTGCACTATGCCAGCAAAATTAATGCACTGGCTGCTGAAGCTGAGCGAGTCGTCCGCGAGTTCGATACGCTCCAGCGGGGAAGTATACGTATTGGCGCAAGCTATGTACCCGCTACCTACTTGCTTCCTGCTGTGCTGCACCGCTTTGCCCGTGAGCATCCGGGCATTCACATCGCCTTGTCTGTGAAAACAGCGCCCGTGATCAAGGACATGCTCGCTCGCCACGAAATTGACCTCGGCATCATTTCGGCAGAGCCGTTTCAATCCCCAACGCTACTCTCAGAATCCTTGGGCGAAGATGAACTGATACTCATCTGCTCACCCACTCATCCGCTCGCCAACGAAACCGATTTGACGCCCGAGCTTATCGCTTCTTCCTCCTTCGTATTACATGGCAAGGAATCCAGCACACGCCATGTGACCGACAAATGGCTGGAACGTGGGAGTCGGCGACTTCCTTCCTATCTGGAGCTGGATTCACTGGAAGCCATCAAACAGGCGGTTATGCTGGGAGAACACATCTCTTTTGTCTCTCGCATTGCCGTTCAGTCAGAGGTTGAGCGGGGCTTACTGGTTGTAAGACCTATCCCGGGGCAGTCTGTTGAGCGGTACATCTATATGGTCAGCAACAAAGACCGTCATCGCTCGGCGCTCATTCACAGATTCACCGAATATTTGTCATGGAACCAAGATTAAATCTTACCTGTCATATAGAAATTATGTAATTTTTTAACCGGAGTCCCCTTTTGCTTTGACATACGACTGACAATACACCCGTAAAGTGTAGCGTGTAACCTATTCGGACGAACAGGAGAGGATAAAATGAAAACAGGCCTTCGTATCACCAAATTGATGTCGGTAGTAACTCTGAGTGCAGTACTGCTCGTAACAGGATGGAAAGGAGCAGAACCGGTACAAGCCGCCGCCAATGCCACACCAAGCTATGAGGTGAAGCTACTACTGGATACAGCTCAGGTCCTCAATGCGGATGGCTCATTAAAGAGTGGCATCGTGAACGAGTTTCAAATTAGAAACGATGCACAAAGATTAAGCGTCGAGTATTTTGATACAAACTCATTGCAATTAAATGACGAGGGCTGGAACGTGAGATTTCGCAAAAAAGAGGACAAAAAAAATTATGAATTAACCTACAAAAAGCGATATACGGTCACAAATGGAAATATCGACGCGGCGCTCACCCAAGCGAATAAAGAAGGGTTCAGCGCATCTGATGATAATTATGAGGCTGAGGTGGATTGGGGATACAGCAAGCAAACACTAAGCTTCTCCAATGATAAAAAAACAAACGCCTCCAAAGGATTGGCTCTGCCTTCCCCAGATCAAGCATTAAAGCAATTGCAGGATAATCTTCCGGGCAAGCTGCAAAACTGGAAAAACAGCAATTGGGGCAAACAAACCTTGGCAGACTCCAGAGTACGCGGTCCTGTACAGGTCAGTAAATACGAGGGTAGCTTTCAGGGATTGGATACCGACGTTGAAATATGGCCTATTCGCAGCGCAAACGGATCAGGTACAGAGCATATTATCGAAATCTCCTTCAAAACCTCGGATTACAGTGTTGCCGCCAGCAACCGCACCAAGCTGATGAACCTGCTGCAATCCAAAGGATGGCTGGTTCCCGCCGATTCCCTGAAAACGAATTTGGTACTGGAACGCTACTAAGCTAATCCAACATAAAAAGGAACCGAAGCGCCACCCTGTTGAGGGTGATACGAACGGTTCCTTTTATTATTAATTATATGACTACAAGGTCATTACGTTAAAGTTGCTTGCTTACATACGTTCTGGTGCAGACACGCCCACCAGCTTCAGTACGTTGGCAATCGTCGTGCGCACCGCACCAAACAACGCCAAGCGTGCCTGCGTTTGAGCGGCATCCTCTGTGATGACGCGCTCTGCCTTATAGTAGCTGTGGAACAATGAAGCCAGCTCGTAGACATAGCGAATCATACGGTGTGGTGCAAAGTTTGCAGCCGCTACCGACACTTCTTCCGGCAGCTCGCCGATTTTGCGGAGCAGATCGTATTCATGCTCAGCCGTCAGCTTGGACAAGTCGACTTCTGCCAACGGCAGCACAGCAATACCTTGCTCTTCGGCTTGACGATATACGCTGCATGCACGTGCGTGCGCATATTGTACGTAGAATACTGGATTCTCATTGGAAGTGGAAATCGCCAAATCCATGTCAAAATCCAGGTGCGAATCCATGCTGCGCATAGTGAAGAAGTAACGGATCGCGTCTACACCCACTTCTTCCATCAGATCTTCCATCGTCACGGCCTTGCCGGTACGTTTGGACATTTTTACTTTTTCCCCATTTTGGAACAAGCTGACCATTTGGGCAATCAGCACTTTAAGCTTATCTGGATCATTGCCCAGTGCTTCCATTGCTGCCTTCATCCGTGGAATGTAGCCGTGGTGATCCGCTCCCCAAATGTTGATGATCGTGTCATACCCACGAGCATATTTATCGCGATGGTAAGCGATATCTGGGGTTAGGTACGTATATGTACCGTCATTTTTGATCAAGACACGGTCTTTATCGTCACCGTACTTGGTCGTATTCAGCCATGTAGCTCCGTCCTTCTCGTAAATCTCCTCACGGTCACGCAACTCATTCAGCGCTTTAAGCACTTCACCGTTTTCATACAGCGACGTTTCGCTGAACCAGGAGTCAAAAGGTACACGGAACAGCTCCAGGTCGCGCTTAATCTTGTTCAGTTCCTTTTCCAGACCGTAGTCACGGAAATAAGCTGCGCGATCTCCCGGTTCCATGGACAACAGAGAATCGCCCTTTTCGGCCACCAGTTCCTTGGCAAACCCGATGATATCCTCACCATGGTAACCATCCTCCGGCATCTCCGCAGGCTGTCCGAGCTCCTGCAAATAACGCGCTTCAATAGAGCGGCTCATGTTGTAAATCTGGTTGCCCGCATCATTAATGTAGTATTCACGAGTTACTTTGTATCCGGCAAAATCAAGCACGTTGCAGAGAGCATCCCCTACGGCTGCACCACGTGCATGACCTAAGTGAAGGCTACCTGTCGGATTGGCGCTGACAAACTCGATTTGTACCTTTTTGCCTGCACCTTCCTGTATACGCCCGTAATCTGCCCCCTGCTCCTGCACTTGTCCAATGACTGCATACAGGTAGCTCTTGTTCAGGCGAAAGTTAATAAAGCCCGGTCCAGCGATTTCTGCACTTTCAATAGAAGCGGAAGCTAAATCCATATTCGCGATCAAATCTTCAGCGATTTGCCGTGGGTTCTTCTTTGCAATGCGGGTGAGCTGCATCGCAGCGTTGGTAGCCAAATCACCGTGTGACTTGTCCTTTGGCACCTCCAGCGTAATGGTCGGCAGCTCTTCGCGGCTCACGATTCCGGTAGCCAGCACTGCCGCTTCGATTGCTGAAGTCACCTTTTGATTAATAAGTTCCAGTGGATTGCTTGTCATGATTATTGCTCCTCCTGTATATGCAAACTGATGGCAAAATGCCCCGAGAAATCCTCAAATACGTACAGATCATAGGTCCAGCTCACATGTCCGGTGAAACCATCCATCCGAATATCGAGCTTCTGCGTATGCGCAGACATGTTCAGGTTTAAATAAGGCGAGCGGTAAAATCCAGGCAACCTGCGTCCCAGCGCAAACGACTGCTCTGATTGTACCTCACCGTGACGAATCAGTTTTAGCTCATCCGATCCGATTTTAACTGTGTTCCGTGTCGTACCGCCCTCAGGACTTTCTTGCGGCTCATCGTACCTTATATATAGATGCTTCCCACGCACGATCGCTTCTCCGGGAAGTTCCTGTACCACATCTTCTCCGTCATGATGACTATGAAGACGGATTCGGACCTTTGCATTATGTGGCATGTATTCAAACTCCATTCTATTGCTATCCTACTGTACTACTATATCCAGTTCCCGATTGCAATTCAAATGAGTTTTTACAAAAAGATGCTTTCATCCAAAAAATTCAGCTACCTTAAGTCAGCTCCATCGGATGCTTGGCTAAAACTTTCGATGAATCGAGAGGCTAGAGAAGACATGTATTTATCCTTCAGCCAGACAGCTGCCACACGCGTATGCAATTCCTCACACATAATTTCCTTAACGATTAACTGGTTATTGCTTCCGAGTGACAACGCAGACCGCGAAATCATACCGATCCCCAGCCCTTCATTAGCCCAGTGGAGCGTCGTGCGAGCATCATCGTTTTTACAAAAGAAATTTGGCTCAAAGCCATACTTCATACAAGTATCGTGGATCAATTGTTCAAAGCGGCGATATACGATGAGTGGCCTGTTCTTCAACTCAGACAATGAAATGGTCTTCTGTTCGGGGTTCCAGTCATATTCTTCTGTCATCACTGCTATCATCGGCTCAGTGGACGCATATCTACACCCTAAATCGGTAGTATTAAAAGGGGTTCTGACGATACCGACCTCGACAATTCCTTTGTTCAAAAGATCGAGAATCATGAACGTATTTCCCTCATGAATTTCAAATTTTACACCCGCATAGGTTTTATGAAATTCGGAAAGCCTGTCTTTCATCAGCGTTGCCCCAGAGGAGGAGACCGTTCCAATGGTGAGCGTACCTTTCATCCCCATGGCAAAATCGTTTATCTCTCTTGTCGTGGCATCTGTCAGCTCCAAAATCTGCTTGGCCCTGTTCTGTAAAATGATGCCAGCCTCCGTCAATTGGATACTTCGTGAGCCTCGATGCACGAGCTTTACACCAAGCTCTTCCTCCAGCTGCATGAGTTGCTGACTTAAGGGAGGCTGTGCAATTTTCAGCTTTTTGGCTGCCGCTGTAATCTGTCCGGCCTCTGCAATCGCCAAAAAATACTTGAGATGTCTCAATTCCATCATTATGGACCTCCGGTACTGATATATGTAAAACCTATACCTCTAATATATATTAAATATTATTCATATGGTTGGGGATATGCCATAATCAAACTCAGTTATGCTATTGCGGCATGAAGCTAGATACATTATTTAGGTTAGGTGATGGTTTATTTGCTGAAATTTGCTGTTTTTTTGAAACCCTATAAAAAGGAAACGATTCTTGGACCTCTGTTTAAACTAATTGAGGCCATCCTGGAACTATTGCTGCCTACTATGGTTGCTTTAATGATCAATCATGGTGTAGGTAAAGGAGACACCCATTATGTTTGGCAGATGGGTCTTTTGATGTTACTCATGACTATACTGGGCTTTGGCAGTTCATTAGTTTGTCAGTTTTACGCAGCTCGTGCCTCTCAAGGATTCGGAACTACGCTGCGCAATACGATGTTTAAGCATATTTCTTCGTTTTCTTATGCTGATCTCGATAAATTCGGTACACCCTCGCTCATCAACCGGATTACGAATGATGTCAATCAGCTGCAAACAGCTGTAGCGATGTTGATTCGTTTGGTCATTCGTGCTCCTTTTATTTGTATCGGGGCGATTATCATGTCCATGATTCTGGACTTCCGCCTTGCTTTGGTGCTGTTGGCGGCTACACCGATTCTGGCTTTGATTCTGTATGTAGTCATTACGAAGGCTTCTCCCCTGTACCGACTATACCAGAAAAAACTCGATAAAATCGCTCTGGTACTTAGCGAAAATCTTACAGGCGTACGGGTCATACGTGCATTTGCCAAAAGAGGAGCTGAACGAGTAAAGTTCAATGCCGCCTCAGATGACCTGACCCAGACTGCTATTCGTGTCGGACGTATTTCTGCTTTGCTAAGCCCCGCCACCTTGTTGGTGGTGAACGGAGCTATTATTGCTATCCTGTGGATCGGCGGCATCCATATCCAATATGGATCTCTTACACAAGGGGAGATTATTGCCTTTATTAATTATATTACGCAAATTTTACTGGCTCTGATTGTGGTAACCAATTTAATTATTTTGTTCACCAAAGCTGCCACTTCAGCAGCGCGTATTCAGGAGGTCCTAGACACGCAAGCTTCGATTTCCGACACTGCTGCTACTTCTACATCTATAGACAGGGAGGAAGCAAGTGAGCATTGCGCTGTACCAGCCATCTCTTTTGATCATGTTTCCTTTGGATACAATAAGACAGGACAACTGGCACTGAGCGATGTAGTAGTAAACATCTATCCCGGTGAAACGGTCGGCATCATTGGAGGAACAGGTTCTGGGAAATCCACCTTTGTGAATCTTATTCCCCGCTTCTATGATGCGGTAGAGGGTCGTGTGCAGGTTGATGGCATCGACGTTCGGCAATATAAGCTTGAGCAATTGCGGCAGAAAATCGGAATTGTCCCTCAGAAGGCGCTGCTGTTCACTGGTACTATAGCGGATAATATCCGTTGGGGGCATGAACATGCCACCGATGAGGAAGTCGCTCAAGCCGCAGCTATCGCACAAGCGGATGAGTTCATTTCCAACCTGCCGGAAAAATTCGATGCTCCGATCACCCGAGGGGGGCTTAATTTGTCGGGAGGACAAAAGCAGCGACTTACCATTGCCCGAGCTATTGTCGGCAATCCGCAAATTCTCATTTTGGATGACTCCTCAAGCGCACTTGATTTTGCAACCGACGCCGCCCTCCGTAAATCGCTACGGGAAAATAGCACCAGCATGACCGTCCTGTTGGTCTCGCAACGAGTAAGCAGCGTACAGCATACTGATAAAATAATTGTGTTTGATGAGGGACGGATTGTCGGTATCGGCACACATGAACAGTTGATGAGCAGCTCAGATGTATATCAGGAAATTAATCATTCCCAGCTCTCAACGCAGGAGGTAGACCAATGAGTGGCAAGGAAACCTGGAGAAGATTGTTAACCTATGTGGGTCAATATAAAACAACAACATGTTGGGTCATCGTCAGTGCAATTCTCAGCGTGCTTGCCAGTCTGATTGGACCCTACATGATTGGTCAGGCTATCGACCATATGGTGGATAAGGGAGTAGTAGACTTTAAAGGTATTGCGCAGATTCTAGCTGGATTAGGCATTGTATATGTTGTAGGCAGTCTATTTAGCTGGCTGCTCACGTATTTGACGAACCGTATTGCTTTTCAGACCGTAAATGATATGCGGCGGGAGTTATTTGATCATTTTAATATCCTTCCGTTAAGCTTTCATGACACTCATCCACAAGGAGACAGCATTAGTCGTTTTGTGAACGATATGGATGCTGTGTCGGATGGATTGCTGCAAGGCTTTTCCACATTGATTACCGGGATTATTACGATTATAGGCTCCATTGTACTCATGCTGTATATCAGTCCGATCATGACGTTGGTTGTATTGGTGTCTGCCCCGATCACATATGGCGTAGCACGGTTCATTACCACAAGATCGCAGCGTATGTTCCGCGAACAGGCCAAAATTTTAGGAAGCCTGAACGGTTATGTGGAAGAAATGATCGGCGGGCAACGGGTAGTTACCGCTTTTCATTATGAAAACCGCTCGCTTGAGGAATTTTCCGCCAGAAACGAACAATTGTATCAAGCCGGGGTGAAATCGCAGTTTTACGGATCATTGTCCAACCCCTCTACCCGATTGGTGAACAACATGACTTTTTCAGTCACCGCCATGATTGGCTGTATCTCCATTATTTTGGGTGGGATCTCAGTAGGCGGATTGTCGAGCTTTCTGATTTATACCAATTTGTTCGCCAAGCCTTTTAATGAAATTACGGGTGTGCTGACCCAGTTCCAGGCAGCTACGGCTTCTGCTCAGCGCATATTTGCTATTTTGGACTCACCGCCAGAGCAGCCCGAAAAATCGAACGCCGTACAGCTGGAGCGCAGCAAAGGCACGATTCTTTTTGATCATGTCAAATTCTCCTATAACCCGGAACGTACGCTCATTACGAACTTTAGTTTGGAGGTAAAGCCAGGCACTCGTGTGGCTATTGTCGGGCAGACCGGAGCTGGCAAAACCACACTCGTCAATCTGCTCATGCGGTTTTACGATGTGGACAGCGGCTCGATATCCATCGACGGGGTGAATATCAACGACATGAGCCGGGACAGCCTGCGGACTAACTTTGCTATGGTGCTTCAAGATACATGGCTGTTCAGCGGAACCATTCGGGACAATATCGCTTACGGGAAGCCGGAGGCCACGGACGATGAAGTCATCGCGGCTGCAACAGCTGCCAATGCGCATAGCTTCATCAAGCGACTGCCTCATGGCTACGATACGGTCATTAGCGGGTCAGGCGACAGCCTGTCGCAAGGCCAAAAACAGCTGCTTACCATCGCGAGGGTGATCCTGGTCGATCCACCTATGCTGATCCTGGATGAAGCCACCAGCAGCATAGATACCCTGACAGAAGCGCGTATCCAAAAAGCATTTATGAAAATGATTGCCGGACGCACCAGCTTTGTGATCGCCCACAGACTATCAACCATCCGTGAAGCGGATTTGATTTTATACATGAAAAACGGCGATGTCGTCGAAAGTGGTACCCATGAGGGACTGCTTGCCAGCGGTGGCCATTATGCCTCGCTCTATAACAGCCAGTTCACTACAGCTTAACACTGCGGGTTAAGGGGAAAAGTCGGTTGCTCTTATGCAATCGGCTTTTTTTGTTGTGACACAGGAAGAAACAAAGCTCAGATGCCTGCCCCCGTAGCGGTTGGATGGTCCATTTGCTCACTTTCCTGAAAATCCCTGCGGTACAACCAGCCGATCAAGATAGCAATGGTCGTCATAATCGCAGCCAACAAATACACCTGCACCATACCGAAACGGTCTGCATACCAGCCCATAAATAACAAGGACAGACCGAAAGCGAGATTTGTAATCACATCAATTCCCGCCATCACTTTGGGTAGCTGAGCTGCCGGTGCACTGGTTTGCAGCAAAGTGCGGCGAATAATCCCTGCCATTTGAACAGGTAAGCCTGATACAGCAAAAAGAATAAGTGCAGCAACGGGGATTGTATTCAGCGCAAATACAATTGTAATCAGTACATACACCAGCAACGCTCCGAGCATGTATAAAAAGCTGTTCTTTTGCAAGCGCTTGACCAAACCAACGACAATCAATCCACCCAAAATTGTGCCCGAGAAAAAGGACGCATTCATAAAGCCCCACCAGCTCGCATCCCGATGCAGCACTTGGCTGACGTACGCCAAAATAAATACGCCGAGCCAGGAGACTCCCCCAATACTATCCACACTATCGACGATCATCAGAGAACGAATACGACGGTTGTGCCAAATGATTTTCCAGCCTTCCCCAAGCTCTTTCCAATGGGAGCCTTTTTCCTTTCCCTTTGCAGGTTCTACTAGATTTGTTGAGGAATCCGAAGCTTCAAGACTTAATTCCTTCTGATCCAGCGGATCACGGATGAAGGACGTGACAGTTACAGCAACAAGATAACAACAGGATGCGATCACAAGCGTATTCAGGGAACCCAGCCAAGCCACAATAATTCCGCTCAACGCCCAGCCTGCACACTTGACCACCTGATCACTGACCGCTACCATGCCGTTGGCCCGCATTAGTCCTTCACCCGTAGCCAAACGGGGTACAAGCGCATTACGCGCGGGATTTGTCCAGCCATCCAGAAAAGACATACCAAACACCATCACAAAAATAAATAGAAACGACCTCTGCTCAGGTACGATCCACAAATAAAGCAGCAGCAGCGTAAAAATGACAAACTGCCCAAACTGGGAAAATAGCAACACGCGCGTTAGCTGAAATCGGCCAAGGACGATCGGTGCAACGAGCCCACTAAGTACTTGGGCAGACAATCGGAACAACGGAATTAAAATAGTCGTCATTAAGGAATTACTTGAACTAAACACCAATACCACTACACTCAACATGTATATGATATCTGCTACGTTGGAGATTGTCTGAGACCCCCACAGGTAATAAAAAGAGCGTCTGATCAAAAAAGTTTCCCCCTCTTTGGTACATCGCCGATTTATGTATTTCCATAACCAAACCGTCCCTGTTGACATTACAAATCTGTTAAATGTCTGGTTTTTTGTATATTCTACGCACACCCTTAAATTTCCTTCTTTTATCTTAAAAGGAAATCCAGTGTCCAGTATGCTTTTATAGCCTTTTTCAAATCTTATCCAACACAAAAAAGCGCCTATAGCGCTCTTTTCCACCCAAAAACAGGCAGCAAAGACCACTAAGGCGCTTTTTAAAATGTTTACTTCGTTAAATCTTCTACAAACTTAGGTAGTACAAACGCCGCTTTGTGTAGACGCGGACTGTAATATCGGGTGTCCATTTCTGGAATTCGGGTCTCGTCTACTTCGAGCGGATCATACTTCTTACTCCCCAACGTGAATGTCCAAAGACCACTCGGATAGGTCGGAATGTTCGCACCATACACACGCACAATCGGGAAAATTTCCTTCACATCTTTGTTGACCTTCTGAATCAGGTCTGCCTTGAACCACGGGTTATCCGTTTGAGCAACGAAAATGCCGTCTTCCTTCAACGCCTCAAAAATACCTTGGTAAAACCCGCGCTCGAACAGGGGGGCTGCCGGACCTACCGGCTCCGTCGAATCGACCATAATGACGTCGTATTCATTTTTGTGTTCAATAATGTGCATATATCCGTCATTGACTAGCACTTCTACATTAGGCTCGTCCAGCTTTCCTGCGATTTCAGGCAAATATTTTTTGGAATATTCAATCACCTTACCGTCGATCTCAACCAATACAGCCTTTTCCACTTCAGGGTGCTTGATGACCTCACGAATAACGCCGCCATCGCCACCGCCCACAACCAAAACTTTCTTCGGATTCGGATGTGTATTCAAGGCCGGATGTGCTACCATTTCGTGATACACAAATTCATCCTTAACCGTTGTCATCACCATGCCATCCAGAACAAGCATATTGCCGAATTCCTCTGTCTCGATCATAGCCAGATCCTGAAAATCTGTTTTCTCAGAGACGTAGGTTTGTTTGATTTTTGCTGTAATGCCGAAAGAGGGAGTCTGCTTCTCCGTAAACCACAAGTCCATCATTCCAACCTTCTTTCTGATCAAAGTATGTGTCCGGCAATCCGGTAGCATAAACGTTGACTTTCCTTATATCAGCAACACGCAAACGCCGAGTTTGCTATATTTATTGTACCAAACACATTGGAATTTCACACTTTTTGCATTATAAGTGATACCTGAATGGACTGCAAAAGCAATTTGAAGATTTAATCTTGTTTAAAATAGACACGTGTGTGTATCTGATGAATAGACGCTTTCGGATTGACTATACTGAGAACATCAACTATGGAAGGAGGTGGCATGATGACCGATACGACCGGGCGATCCCCCAAGCGTAAACCGCTTTGGCTTCGATGCTTTCAAGGACTGATGTCTCTCACTATTCTGACGGTCATCGCCGCCTGCATCCTGCTAGCCTATTTGTACACGACCAGCCTTCCGCTCGCGGATACGGATCGGAATTCACGACTACTCGATAGTCAGGGGCAAGTCATCGCCACTTTCTCTGCTGGAGGCAAGGAATCCATTCCGGTCCAGCTTGATCACATTTCACCCGATTTGATTGCAGCTACCCTGGCTGTGGAAGATCGGAAGTTTTACGATCATTTTGGCTTTGATTTCAAAGGTCTGGGCCGGGCGGTAATCGTTAATCTGACCCGCTGGGATATGTCGCAAGGGGCCAGCACGCTGACTCAGCAGCTTGCACGTAATCTGTACTTATCTCATGAGAAAACGTGGACGCGCAAAGCCAAGGAGGCCATTTATACCGCACAGCTTGAAATGAAGTACACCAAGAATGAGCTGCTGCAAATGTATTTGAATGAAATTTACTATGGTCACGGCGCCTATGGCATTGAAGCAGCTTCGCAAATGTATTTCGGTAAATCCGCAAAGGATCTGGATTTGGCCGAAAGTGCCCTGTTGGCGGGTATTCCGAAAGGACCGACCTACTATTCACCGTATAATCATATGAAAAATGCAAAGGATCGGCAGAAAATTGTACTGGACTCCATGGCGCTCACTGGCAAGATTACTCCGGCTGAAGCCACCAAGGCCTATGAGGAAATGCTGGCCCTGCGGCCCGAGAGCCAGCGCCGGACAGTGGAAACCGCTCCCTGGTTCCGCGATTACGTTCGCCAGCTGGCGACTCATCAACTTGGGATTAGCGAAGGGGTGCTTGAGCATGGCGGACTGAGTATTTATACCACGCTGGACATGCACATGCAGCAGGCAGCCGAGGCGGCTGTAAACGAAGGCATGAAGAACAGCAACGGACTGGAAACCGCGTTAATCTCCATGGACCCGCGCAACGGACATGTCAAGGCCATGGTCGGCGGAACGAACTATGTCGGGAATCAATATAATCATGCGCTGGCCACAACCCGGCAGCCGGGCTCAGCCTTCAAGCCGATTATGTATCTGAGCGCGCTGGATTCCGGCGAATTGACGAGTACGTCCAAGTTCGAAAGCCGACCGACGTTGTTCCACTACGATGACAACCGCAAGACCTATAAGCCCAAAAATTTTGGAGACAAATACTTGGGCGAAATAGATCTTCGGCGCGCAATTGCGGCGTCCGATAATATTTATGCCGTTAGCACCATTTTGAAGGTGGGAACGGACAAGGTCATGGACCTCGCCAGCAAAATGGGCATTACAAGCGAGCTTAAGCCCGTACCTTCGCTGGCGCTGGGCGTGTCGCCCGTCAGCCCGTTCGAGATGGCCTCGGCCTTCTCGGTCATCGGCAGCGGCGGGCAAAAGGTGGCTCCGGTGGCAGTGCTGCGCATCACCGATGCGGCCGGGCGGTCGCTGTACGAAGCGCCCCAAGCCGCGCCCGTGCAGGTGGTGAAGCCCGCCTCCGCCTATGTCCTTACACGCCTCATGGAAGGCGTGTTCGAAGAAGGCGGCACCGGCAACCGGGTCGCGAAGCTGATTAAGCGCCCGGTTGCCGGCAAGAGCGGCACGACCAACACCGATGCGTGGATGGTCGGCTTTACCCCCGAACTATCCACCGCTGTCTGGGTTGGCTATGACAAGGGCAAGGACATCAGCACACAGGATGCCCGACGGGCGGCTCCGATTTTTGCGCAATATACGGAGAAAGCGCTGGAGAATGTGCCGCCCAAAATCTTTCCTATCCCCGACGGCGTAGTCAGCGCTTATATTGATCCGGCCAGCGGCAAACTGGCTGCACCGGACAGCCCGGATAAGCGGCTGGAGGTATTCGTCAGCGGCACGGAGCCGAAGGAGACGCTGTCGGGGCAAGATAACCCACCGGCATCAACACCAACTGACCAAGCGGAGCGACAAGCCGAAAAGAAATCATGGTGGGGCAATTTTAAACGTTGGTGGATGGATTAATAGCAAAAAAAGACTGGGGGAACGCGATGAGCGCTCTCTCAGTCTTTTTATTTTCGCTTCACTTACCTCATGTACCCATTTACCTCTCTTGACAGTGCCATCAGCCATCATTCCGTTAAGCCCCGCTCTTCCCTAAAGCTGCGCTATTACCAATAACAGCTAAACGACTCAATACGGTTAGTGTCTACACCATAATAAAACCAAAAACGTCCACTCCACCGAAAACCCGCTACGGATGTCCTGCCTACAAAGACAGGGTACATCCAGAAACGCTCTCCGTTCGTCAGCCATACAAACGTGTTGCGGAACAAACAACCAAAGATGGCTCCAGGGTCAACCGCATACGCCGAAACCAGCGGCTTCGGTGGCGTAAATTGCGGTGGTGGGGAAGTTGGTGCTTGAGTTTGCTGCCCACCTTGCGGACCGAATGGCCCCTGCGGCGGTGGTGAGAACGGCTGTGGCGAAAATGGTCCTGGGCCTGGTGGCGGACCTATCGGAGATGGGAAGGAATCCTGCATATCAGGAAATTGTGGAATCGAAGGACTTGACGGCGTGAAAGGACCCGGAGTACCCGGTTGCGTTCCGAAAGGAACTTGTGGCAGTAAAGACATGTGTTTCACTCCTTGTGTTCTAGGCTGATGTATCCTATGCGGGACATCAGCCCGCGGACTGGGCGAATCCCCATATCGCCGCCAAACTCCGCCATTTCGTCCTTTTACATCAAAAATTCTTATTTCCTGATACGATTAACTCCCTTTCTGAACATGCTCCAGCTCAATTTCATGCACCATTTTAATCTCGATTCGTTTCCTTAGCTCATAATACCGTTCCAGTAGTCGGTGCTCAACCCCCAACTGTTCATTCATCCAGCCTATAATAGAGTCATCGTGATGTTCATTAGACCAGCTAAACAAATCGCTATATAGCTGACCAAATGATTCCTCATTGCTGCGAGCGAACCGGATCGGTCGGGCTGTATAGCTTAGCTTTAGTTCCAACATCTCATATAGCACGTCCAAACGGTATTCCAATGTCTGTACATCTTCTTTGGATGTATCGTAGCTTTTTATATCCTGAACAAGCTCCCTAAAGGTTAGTCCTACATGCTGCATAGCAAAATAAGACCACACACAACTGCCTGTAGCCGTTCCATGAGCCTCCCAAAACGGATTCCACAGGATAGATCGAATCGTATCCTTCTGCCCTTCTCCAAACAATGCGATTCCAGCAATAATTCCTGCATTACAGTCTACGGAAGCATGTTGCTCTCCCCAATGTACCAATCGCGGAATCATATCTTCATTCGTACATTTGAAGCTTAACAGAGGTAAGAATTCATTAAACAAATTCTGATCCAGCGCTTTTTCCAATTCAGCCGCCAGTTTCTCACGATACGGTTCGCATGGAAGATGTACCAGTCCCAAACAGGCATCCACAGACACAGCTCCATACGGTCCGTTCACCAAAGCGACGAGATCAGCAGCAGCCTCCACATAACCCAAATAACCTAGCGCATACAGCACACCGTCAGGTATATGTTCTGGGGATGCCTGATTTCGGACGTAACGCTCGTACATATCCTGCGCCAAAGTAACATCCCCGCATCTCATGATCGGCTGGAGGAGCAACCCCCGGATATAATGATGGGGATCTTCTACAAAAAGCCTATATAACTCCCACGCATCCTCCACTGTCCCATATTGGGCAACCACATCCGTATAGGCAGAAATGATGCTGGCATCCAGCTTCTTAGCTGAGCCGAACATATCCATAAGTCTTGTTGTCGCGTCCATCATCCTGTCTTTCTCCTTTCACGTGTGTACGTCTTCATGAAGCACTTCTCTAATGCTGAATATTTCTATTAAAAAAGAGGAAAGATGTTATCATCTACGATACAATCTAGGGAGTTGATCTCATGCATGATTCCAGTCCAAAAATCACAACATTTTTCATGTTCTCCGGTCAAGCAGAAGAAGCCATGCAATATTATACCTCTGTATTTAAGCCGTCTGGTATCATGAGCATTTTTCATCAGGAAGATGGGACCGTGTTACATGCCGTATTCAACCTCAAAGGGCAGACTTTTATGGCTATAGACTATAACCATCAGGACAAACACCCTTTTACCCCAGCTCTATCGCTATTCGTCACTTGTGATTCGGAAGAAGAAATCCATAGCGTGTTTGACCAGCTATCTCAGGAAGGCCGAGTTCTAATGCCCCTTGAAGCCTCTCCCGTAAGCCAACAATTTGGGTGGGTTGAAGATAAATACGGAGTCTCATGGCAATTGAACCTGGCAAAAGACTAAATTTCTTCTCTAAACGATCCAGCAGACTCTAGAAGTCTACGAAAAAACAATAGACCATGCTCCATCTTTTTTTGGTAATATTATATTTAATAGGTGCCAGTAAAAGGATGTGTGTTTATTGTATAGTGCAAATTGTGAACAATGTTTTGGTTTATGCTGTGTAGCCTTGCCTTATGCAAAATCAGCTGATTTTGCTTTTAATAAGGATGGAGGAACCCCTTGTCAAAACCTCAATGCGGATTATCGTTGTGATATTCATAAGAATCTAAGAAACAACGGCTTGCGAGGCTGTACGGTATATGATTGCTTTGGAGCAGGTCAAAAAGTTTCCCAAGTTACATACAAGGGAAAAAGCTGGCGAGACGATCCGGCAATAGCTGAGGAAATGTTCAATATATTTCCCATCATGCAACAGCTTCATGAAATGCTTTATTACCTCAATGAAGCCCTTAACTTAAAAGAAACTCAACCCATCTATACAGACTTACAAAAAGCTATGGCGAAAACCGAGCAGCTTACGGATCAAGATCCAAAATCCCTCATAAATCTTCATGTACCAACCCATAGGGCGTTAGTCAATGATTTACTTTTACAAACAAGTGAGTTAGTACGAGAAAAAGTTAAGAAAAACGTGGAGCACAATAAATATAGTAAAAAAATCAGGAGTAGAGACCTTATCGGGGCCAATTTGAGAGGCGCTAATCTTAGAGGTACCAACCTGAGAGGAGTTTTACTTATTGCTGCTGATCTGCGAGAGGCTGATCTGAGAATGACAGACTTGATCGGTACGGATTTTAGAGATGCTGATTTAAGTGGGGCTAATCTGGAAGGAAGTATCTTTCTTACACAGGCGCAATTAAATTCGGCTAAGGGCAATTGTAAAACCAAACTGCCCCCTTCTCTAAGCATTCCCGGTCATTGGCTGCATTAGAGTTTATTTTATAGTACTCTCCAAGAAAATACGTAATTAAGTAATTAATATCTCAAGACGCAATTTCCTTGATGATCATGTTCGGCATGTTCATTCTGGCATTGCCTACCTACATAAAAAAGAAATAGACCGCCCCGATCCAAGGTAACGGTCTATTGTTGGACCCTACTGCCGACTGCTCTTTAAGCAGTGGTTGTATACTGGAGTCGTGTTAGCGCACGACTCCTTTACTATTCTTACCTCAGTATAGCCCATTTTATAACGTAAATACAGCTTTTATCTTCAAGAATTTTACTGATTACTCAGCTCTTTAATGTATATTGGGCAACAAAAAGTACCTTCCATTGGATCAGGTTCAAAAATCACGTCTTTATGACTGCATCCAGATTTAAATCCCCTTATTCTTCTTCGTTTAGAAATTCCTTTAATCTCTGACTTAAGGCTGCATACTGCCCTGCATTGGTGTCCGAAAAAGCTTCCTCCCGGTTGGAGTATACATCCTGATACTGAGGAAGGCTTGAAAATTGCGACCTCGTAAAATCTATAATGTCCTCACCAATGCGGTTGTAATAGTGCCAGCCACTATCCAGCCATGTCCTCAAAATATCGCCGCCAAGCCTGTCCTGAACGACAAGCGCTGTGACACCACATTGTCCAGCCGCAGGATTATTTGCTGTCCATTTAGAACTAGACTCCAAAGACCAAGCTTGAAACAACGCCTTTTCTAATTCTAAAAAACAGTTTGCCTTCAACATGCGCCTCCCCTTTCGATTCCATTCTGCACTTATGGTGAACGTGCTTTATTTATTTCAACCCATATTCCACACTCTGTGAATCTTGGCTTCTGCTTCTTTCAGCTCTAGCAAATACACGTCGGGATTCGAAAGCTTTTTCCAGTCCTCAAACCCAAACTGCGGATCGTAATGTCGAATGAGAAGAGATAGTAAAGCTCCATGAGTTACAATGATAACCGTTTTTTCCGCCCGCTCTATAAGCTCCTGAACAAGCTGGATTCCTCGATCTACTGCTTCACGGGATGATTCCCCTCCCTCCAGCTTCAAGTCCTCGTCCAAATAGGTCTGTTCCAGCACGTCCAGCCAATGGTCCAAATGCTCATGGCTAAGTACCCGTTCTTGAAGACGTACATCAGTATACACCTGCAACTGTTTCCGTTCAGCCAAGGGCTGAATGGTTCGCACGGCCCGTTTCCACGGGCTGGACACAATATATTCCACACCTACGTTCTCCATAAAATCAACTAACTGCTCAGCTTGTCGGGTACCCTCATCGGTAAGTCGGGCATCTGGTTCCTGTCCTGTTGCTTGGGCATGTCTGACAAAATAAATTTTCTTCACGTCATCACTCCTAACTGTCACACAAATTTAAAATTCTATGTATTTACAAATAATTATTTTTGTGATATAATATAGTTTTACATATTTATTTTTCATGATACGATTCCTTTGTGTTACATCAACTCTTATGGGAGGGATTCGATGCAATTAGACAAGGGAATACACATGCTCCAGGTTTCTGCTAACATTATGGGAAGTATAGAGAGTATTCACCCCACTTTAATGTGGGACGAAGATAACATGATTTTAGTTGATACGGCTTACCCCGGGCAACTCTCACTTTTGCATGAGGCTATTCTAGGCACCGGATTAGCAATCCATAAACTTACCTTCATATTAATAACACACCAGGATCTTGATCATATCGGCAGTTTAGCAGATATAATCCGGGCTTCTTCATCCCCAGTTCAAGTATTAGCCAGTTCTATCGAAAAGCCCTATATACAGGGAGAACAACAGCTTATAAAGCTGACTCCAGAAGCAATAGATCAAGCTGTAAGCGCCATGCCCGAATCCGTTCCGGTAGAGTGGAGACACGCATTCCGGCGTACACTTGAAAATCCCCCAAAGGCTATTGTAAACTCCACCATCGTTGCCGGAGAGGAATTACCCTTCTGTGGGGGGATCGTAGTTATAGATACTGCTGGACATACACCAGGACACCTAAGTTTCTATCATAAATCCAGTCAAACCCTGATTGCAGGAGATGCTCTACGCGTGGTAAGTGGCAAATTATTGGCTCCAGACCCGCAATACTGCTGTGATTTCAATATGGCCAAAGAATCTCTTAAAAACCTGCTGCCCTATGATATTAAAAAAGTGATCTGCTTTCATGGAGGGCTGTACGGAGGCAATTGTAATCAGCGGATATCTGAAATATGTGAATCCTAGCTTTTGATCACATGGTCATACCCGATCCTTGACCAGTCAGTGAATCATCTAAAGAAAAGACTAACCAGGAATTCCTGGTTAGTCTTTTCTGAATGAGAACTAGGCCTTTAAGTGAACTCTTAATACGGGTACTTCTGAAGATGCGGATGTACCTTCCAAGATTTCCACATGACTGATCATCTCTTGCCCGTCTGGAACGATTACCGGAGTAATTACAGGCAAGCCACCCTGTTGAATCGCGTCTAGATCAAACTCCATCAGTAATTGCCCTGCTTTAATGTTATCTCCTGTTTGAACGTGAGGGTTAAACCCTTGTCCTTTGAGGGAAACTGTATTAATCCCGACATGTATCAAAATTTGTACACCGGATTCATGCTCAATGATCAGAGCATGCTTACTTTTCTCCATCACGTGAACGACCTTACCCGCGAAAGGAGCAGTCACTTTACCTTCAGTTGGATGAATAGCGATACCTTCCCCCATTGCCTTCGTGGAGAACGCAGGATCTGGAACCTCTTCAAGGGAAACCACTTTTCCTTTGATTGGTGCTACCATGTCGAATTGTTCAATACGAGGAGTCGCCTTCTTTTTCAACCATTTAAACATAACGATGCCACCTTATTTAGAGATTACATTCATAAACAGTGAATGGGACTTAACTACACATTTCAAGGAACCGGTTCCACAAAATAAATAAAAAGAAGAGTGGAAGCGATTTCTATCTGAATTATAGTGAATGCCTGTTCAGGATGTCAAGGCGCTCCTCTCCGTTTCTAAAATCACTCTATTTAAAGATACAGAAACATCTTATGACGAGCATACTTTACATCATTTCACCAAGATTGCATAATGATCAGTTGTAAAGTATGCACATTTATATTATATACTTACCTAAAGGAGAGTGTAACTTATGGGTGAAACCTGTGTTCCGTCTGGCGTGGTCCTAAAAGACACTGGCTTTGGATATACGTTGTCCTTAATAAGCGGTAAATATAAAATGATCATTATATATTGGCTTTCTGAAAATAAGGTTATGCGGCATAACGAGCTGAAACGAAGTATCGGCACCATTTCCTTCAAAACACTAAGCATTATGTTAAAAGAGCTAGAGGCAGATGGCCTTATCATACGCAAGGAATTTCCCCAGATACCTCCAAAAGTTGAATATTCATTATCTAAGCGTGGCCTTTCTCTCATTCCATTGTTAAATATGATGTGCGAGTGGGGAGAGGAAAATGGTTTGCCAGCTCTGGAGGACGGACAGCAATAGGCATTCCTATTACAGGCTGTCAATAAAACTCAAATAATCTCGTGCGCTTTTTTCCAATTCGCTTTCGGACAAACCTGGGGCATCTGCGCCAGGCTCATTTTCTGTACCATAAAAAGCAAAGAACGAACGATAATCTGCACTGCAATATAGGAAGGTTGTTTCAAAAGGGGATAGTAGATGCTCAAGTGTATAGCGATATCTTCCCTTTTCACTATAATCTTCTTTTTTAATTCCGGCAGATACAGCTAAAGCAACTTTGCGATTCTTTAATTTGTCTCCTCCATTTGAACCATAAGCCCAGCCATAAGCAAAAACATCGTCAAGCCATTTTTTAAGGAGAGGCGGACTACTAAACCAATAAACAGGGAACTGTAAAATAAGCTTACTATGCGATTCAATGAAGTGCTGCTCTTTTTCCACATCAATGTTCCCGTCAGGGTAAATCGTATGCAATTCATGTATAGTATACTTTTCTGGATATTTTTTGAGTTCTCCTACCCATTGCTTATTTATCACAGATGTTTCTATGCTTGGGTGTGTTACGATAACAAGAGTTTTCAAAGACTTATCCTCCTTGAGTATTATTTATTTTCTGAGTATAAAGCGCGCACTACAAATATGTAAGTATGCACTTTTAGTACAACTACTTACTAAAAGGTTAGTGTCAAATCAGAAAAATATTCTTTCTATACCATCACCACGATCATACGTTCATGCTGAAAGCTATTTCGCAATAAAAAAAAGCAGCCCACAGTGAACTGCACCTCCATTGTTAGTCGTGTCTAACAAATGGGGTGCAGTTCACAGATGTGGCTGCTTTTTTACAATATTATTACTGCGTTAACGCTGGGCTACCCTTCCAGCGCCTGCTTCAATTCCTCAGGCGAAGCGTCCCACCATTCCTCGTTATGCGAAATTAGCAGGCTTTTGAGCGCTGCTTTATCTTCACTGCCGAGATCATCCAGCATGAAACGACGCTTGAGCGCGTAATCCATACGGTTGACGTGATCGGCGAGGATTTTCCAGCCGCGTTTGGCTTCGTCGTCAATCAGCATCTCGCAGGCGGTGGCACCGCCGTACATACGCCCTTCGGGCGTACGATCCACGGCTACCCATACGAGCCATACTTGGCGTCCGTTCGGTACATCCTCTTTATTCGTAGAGAACTTGATCCCGCGTTCTACTTTACTTTTGGCATGCATGGCACCGATATCAATTTTCGCCTCTCCTCGGTCAATGATAACCGGAGACATGCTGTTCAGGTCGATTGAGCCTGCGCCGAAACCCTTATGTTTACTCTTGCCACTGACAATGTTCAGTGCAATCTGTTTTTTGCCGTCCGGCTGATTTTCACTCATGCGTCACTAGACCTCCATTTTCCGTCTTCACACTCATTCTACACTATAAATATTTTAACTAATAATCTCCTGAAAGCAAACATATACATGCTGTAGATGCTTGTCAACGGGAGGTATCCATTGTATGACCCCAGCACGCACTAAAATCGTTTTATTGTCTACACTAGCCCTCGGTCTCCTCGCAGGGACGTTATGGTTTGCCTGGCAGCCCCAACTGCAATCCGACCCGCAGTCCATAGGCCAACCACTATACGGGTCCCTGTCTGAGTCTGCGCTTGCCCCAAATATGGGCAAGCCTCTAGGGGCAAACATCCTGCCTGACCTGCCCAAGAACCCTCCACAGCCCGCTACAGAAATCCTCAGCAAGAGGGTGGTAGAGTACCACATTGATGTGTCTCTGGAAAAAGGACAGGTTTTGCGAGGCACTGAGACACTAACCTGGAACCATCCGGGCAAGAAAACCGTGAATGATCTGTATCTTCATCTATACCCGAATGCCTTCTCTTCCATGGAAACTACCTTTATGAAGGAATCCGGTGGAAAGCTGCGCGGAGACACCATGCCCAAAGACGGCTTTGGCTCCATGACGCTGACTGAACTAAAAACAGAAGACGGTTTATCTCTCATGCACCGCATCCAATATGTGCAGCCAGATGACGGTAACGCAGGCGACCGTTCGCTCGTGAAGGTGCGTCTACCCAAGCCGGTACGAGGTGGCGAAGAAATCACATTATATATGAAGTTTGAGGTAAAACTGCCCGCCATCTTCGCTCGTATGGGCGCGACAGATGATTTTGTAATGGCAGGACAGTGGTTCCCGAAGCTCAGCGTCTACGAGACTGCAGGACAGCGTGGACGCGCCGAGGAGGGCTGGAACCTCCACCAGTATCATGGTAACTCCGAGTTTTATGCCGATTTTGGAATTTACAGCGTACGGATTCGGGTGCCTGAAACTCATATCGTAGCAGCGACCGGATTTCCCACCCGTGGTGCCGTCCGACAGAACGGCCAAAAAATATATCAATTTTATGCCGATGATGTACACGATTTTGCCTGGTCCGCTTCACCCAACTTTGTAACCGTAGAAGAACCCTTTTCTTCTGCTGAAGTCCCTGGTGTCAAAATCAAGCTCTACCTTGACCCGTCGCACAAGGAGCTCAAAGGGCGCTATATGAGCGCAGCGAAGGCCGCCCTTTCGTACTACAGCAAATGGTACGGGCCTTATCCATATTCCACCCTATCCATCGTGGTTCCACCCAAATCAGGCAATGGAGCCGGCGGTATGGAGTATCCGACACTCATCACGGCCGCTGCTGCGGGTAATCTGAATCCTGGCTATAGTCTGGAACGGACATTAGTTCATGAGATTGGACATCAATATTTCTACGGAATGGTAGCCAATAATGAATTTGAGGAGCCGTGGCTGGATGAAGGCTTCACCTCCTATGCAGAGGAGCGGCTTATGGAGCAAGAATATGGGCTTACCCCCAACCTGCCATTACAATCGGGACAGGTAGCCTCCCCACAGCCGCTAAACCGTGAGTCATGGAAGTACGGCTCAGCTGCTGAGTACGCGCAAAATGCCTACTCTCGAGGCAAGCTGGTCCTACGGGGCATTGAACGTCAGGTGGGTATGAAAAAAATGGATCGCATTATGCGGACCTACGTCCAGACGTACCGATTCAAGCATCCGTCCTCACTGGATTTTCAACGTATCGTGGAGAGAGTCACCGGACGCTCATGGAGCCACTATTTTGAACAGTATGTATATGACGGCCAGATGGCGGACTTTTCAGTGGATCACATCACAAACCACAAGCTGGAGAATGGATATGAAGCAGTCGTGACGGTCAGCAAAAAAGGGGCGGATTACCCCAAGATCCCTGTCCAATTTACCTTCAAGGATGGTACCACGATATTCAAGGCTTGGGACGGTGCGGGCAAAAGCATAACTTTTCGGATCAAAAGTACTTCTCCCGTTTCCTATGTAACCCTTGATCCCCTATATACCATTGCACTGGAGAACAAGCATATTAACAATAGCCTAAAAGCCGAATTGGACGAAAAGCAACAAACCCGTTGGAGTATAAGTGTAACCAAGCTGTTGGAGACACTGCTTGGAAGTCTGTCATGGTGAGGTGTCTATAGATGCGGACTGTTATAAAAGAGGGCTGGGCGCTGGTGCGCATACGATTCTATATCGTTATCATTTTATTTCTGTATCGACTACTGTGGGGGGTGTTTCTCTATCGGCTGGTGCAGTCTGCCGTTATCCCGCTATTGCTCCGTTATCCTGATCAGGGTCAAAACGAGCTGGGACAGACCTTATTTTGGATGGAGAGCCAGATTGCTCTGATGGACAGCCGGGAAGTACATGTGTATTTGTGGATACTACTAGGGGCGACTGTACTACGTATACTGATCACTCCCTTCATTAGAGCCGGAATATATCAAAGTCTGCATACCGATGCGACTGAACCGCAAAGCCTGTCCTTTTTCAAGGGTATGAAACGCCATGGCATGTCGTCGCTGTTGTATTACACCATCGAGTTGGGACTGCTGCTGCTTCCCGCCTTTTGGGTAGTACCGAGACTCTACCCTATTGTAGCAGGAGCACTTCAATCTTCCTCTTATCTGCTGCATTTATTGCCCTATGTCATTGGATGGATGGCATACGGATGGTTCATTCGGCAGTGCATCCTGTATATGCAACTGGGTACTGTCGGTGGTCACGCCATACTATCGTCCCTGCTCGCCTTCTTTCGCCAGCTCCTCCCAGCTGTCGGTATATCCCTTTTGCTCGGTGCTTGTGTGCTGCTGGTCTTCGGTCTATTTGGCACCGTGGCGATGATTTGGACTGGCATGCTGGCGCTCATTCTCCAGCAATCGTATCATTTTGTTACTAGTCTGGTCAGGCTGTGGCATATCAGTTCGCAGTACAGACTATGGCATACCGATATCTCTAGTAGAAGCTAAGCCCTGCCTTTATGTTTTTTACTTCATTTCCGTCTGTCGAAAAACCTTGATTCATATTCGCGCAAACGACACATAACTGAATACTGTTAACAAGATCTGTTCCTGGGACATGAGGAGCAGATTTTTTTTGTAACTTTTTGCAATGAAACATTTGCCAAAGCCAGCCGTCTTTGTTACAATAATCGCAGTGAACTGATAGTAACAACTTTGTAATCTTTATTGTAACCTTTATCTCAAAAATAACGTTATTGTGAATACTGCTCTCCAAGGTGCACATCTTAAGTTAAGCCTAATTCCTGGCACCTAGGAAGCGGGGGAACCAGTTTGGGTGAATTGATCTCGCAACAGAGTGGTCATAGGGGAACCTTCTACCGAATCCTTAAGCTAACCTCGCAGGCATTGGAAGGGGTATATTTTTTTTGAAGAAGAAGCTAACGATCGCAGCTATGGGTCTTGCCATTGCCTTTACATCTTTTACATTCGGTGGCGGCAGTGCATATGCAGACTCTAAGATGGACCAGGTCATCCAAGATGCCAAAGGAACGAACTACAGAAGCGGAGGCACTACACTCGAGGGATTCGATTGCTCCGGCTTCACAATGTACGTATACAACAAACTGGGAATTAAACTTCCGCATCAATCTGGATCACAATTCAAAATGGGATCTTCTGTATCCCGCGATGAAATGAGACCTGGGGACCTGGTGTTCTTCAACACCACAGGAAGAGGCATTTCCCATGTAGGTATCTTCGTAGGTGAAGGGAAATTTGCCCACTCCTCGACTTCACGTGGTGTAGTAGTTAGCTCACTGAACGAAAATTATTACGCTAACCGCTATGTCGGTGCAAAAAGAATTATGAGCACAGACGCTTACCATTCTGTAGCTTCAGACATTCCTGATGACGATAACGTAGAATAACTAACGCACAGCAAGCTAACCCTAGCCGCAATTTGATTCTGGCCGGAATCGAATTGCGGTTTTTTATGTCCACAACATCAGCAATTATTATCTTTACTGACGAACTGAGACCTCAAAAGGTTTCAATTGTAGCGAACATCGTCGGTTTTACCGTCACCGCTGGGGGAGCATATGAGCAGTAATTCCTTCTTATTGAATGTATACCCGACTTAGGTATGAAATAAACACGCTTGCCATTCCTCTGCAACTTGTCTACAATCTGTTGTTAATGATTGAAGTACCTGTGTAAAGGAGGATGGAACACATGCCGGCCTCAATATCCAACTATCGGATCGTACCGATGGACGAGCATCAAGCGGCTGCAATCTGTGAGTGGCACTATGATCCACCTTATAACATATATGGTTGGCTCCCCTGGGAACAAATGAAGGCACTTGAAGTCGAATTTGGAAGTCCCACGCTTCGCCAAGAGCAATATGTTGCCGTACTGGATGAAGAGAACAAACTGACGGGATTTGCTCAATATTTTCCTATGATCGGTGTGACCCGGCTAGGTCTTGGAATGCATCCTGACAGGTGCGGACATGGCAAAGGCTCTGATTTTGTCCGTGCCATTGCAGAGGAAGCTCAACGACGCAACCCGAAGAATGAAATTGATCTAGAGGTGCTCACTTGGAATGAGCGCGCTATCCGGGCCTACAAGGCGGCTGGATTTGAGCTTACAGATACCTATGAACGCCAGACTCCTGATGGCAAAAAACCATTTTATTGTATGGTATATCGTCCCGAGCACCCAACCCAAATTCTATGATAAAAGCGCCTTCGGCATACAACCACGATGTTGTATAGCGAAGGCGCTTTTATCATCATACGACAGATCATTACAAGCTCAATGACTGCTGCGCATTTTTTCAAAAGCTTCATTATATTGTTGGGCTTCCTTAATATCCACGGCCATAATACCGCCGTCGTCCCAAGAGGTCAAACGCAGAGTCACGGTCTTATAATCAATCGTAATAAATGGATGATGATTGAATGCTTCAGATATAGCGGCAACTTCATCCACGAATGCAATCCCTTTCATAAAACTGGAAAAATTATATTTTCGAACGATCCAACGTCCTTCCTCCAGTTCCCAGCCCTCCAGTTTCTCCAGATGTGCTTCAATCTCTTCTTGTGTAAAAGGCATGTTACGAACTCCTCCCCGTTTATACGGAAGCCTTTCGACCGCTTAAATACGGCCAAAACTACGATATATTGGTGTACATATTACCACGGCCCCGTTGATAAATCCATAAGACGGACCTCAAATCAAAGGGACTGACGTCAGCTCCTCGTCCCCAATAAGTACATAGATGCGATGCTGCTCCGGCTCATAGATCACAACGCTACTCCCTACAGTGATTGTGGGCTCTGTACCCAGTGCATAAAATAAGTCTTCTGCCAAAGCTTCATTGACTTCCTGACGTCCCGCCGGGTCCAGCCTGTCCCAATCTTCTGCTTCCATCTCAAAAAATTCATAGCTATCTGGGATGCGCCCCACAGCCTCTGTCAAATCGTTCAAAATTTGTTCATACTCACGCCCATGCTTTACTCCCATGCCATTTCCTCCAATGGTTCCGCCATTCAATACATAATCACCTTATTATACCGGAAATTCGCACTTAACAAAAAAGAGAGTTTTGTCGATAAATACTATAATCCGTCTTGTAATGACGCGCTTGGGGCAAGGACGACCCCGGCGGCATGAAAGGATTCAAAATCTATTCTCATGGATGAGGTGTATCATGCAAATTTCAACCATTATCGGACTTGTGCTCGGGATTATGTCACTGGTCGTCGGGATGATCTTAAAAGGCGCTCCGGTCGTCAATTTGGTCAATAATCCCGCTGCTTACATGATTATTTTCGTCGGAACGGCAGCGAGTATATTTATGGCCTTCCCGATGGCAGAAATCAAACGGATTCCGAAGCTGTTCAAGGTTATTTTCACCGAACAAAAACTGTTAGACCGCAAAGAGCTCATCGGTACGTTTACCGAGTGGGCATCCATTACCCGTCGTGAAGGTCTGCTCGCCTTGGAATCTAAGGTAGAAGAAATCGATGATCCCTTTATGCGTGGCGGCATGCGAATGATTATTGACGGCAATGATCAAGAATTCGTACGGGACGTTCTGATGGAGGATATAAATGCTACCGAGGATCGACATCGCTCTGGCGCACTGATCTTCTCCCAAGCCGGTATGTACGCTCCAACGCTCGGGGTACTCGGTGCGGTTGTAGGTCTGATCGCCGCTCTGGCTGACCTTAGTGACATGGAAAAGCTCTCTCATGCCATTGCAGCAGCTTTCATTGCGACGTTGCTCGGTATTTTTACAGGTTATGTCCTGTGGCATCCGATGTCCAACAAGCTGAAACGGTTATCCAAAAAAGAAGTAGAGCTTAAATTAATGATGGTCGAAGGTCTGCTTTCCATTCAATCGGGGATATCGACAATTGCCATCAGTCAGAAACTGACGATCTTCCTGACTCCGACCGAACGGGCTACATTGACCCAGAAGGATGGCGATTCCAGTGAGTAAAAAGAGACATGAACCGCATGAAGAGCATGCTGACGAAAGCTGGCTGTTGCCATATTCCGACTTAATGACCCTTCTGTTGGCTCTTTTCATTGTCTTATTCGGTATGAGCTCGCTCGACGCCAAAAAATTTGAAACTATGGCTCAATCCCTGAGTTCAGCTTTTAGTGGCGGCACTGGCGTGCTGGATCACTCGGCCGCGAATCCGTCGTCACAATCCATGGATATGGGCAAAAATAAAGAACAAGTATCACAACCCTTAAAATCGAAAGCTACTTCTACCTCTGAACTGCAAAAACAGCTTGCCCAGCGGGAAGAAGAAGATTTAAAAAAGCTTAAAAAACAGATGGATCAATATATTCAAAATAACGGCCTGTCACCTCTGCTGAATACCAAGCTGAACCAATCCCAGCTGATGATCACCATTAGTGATAATGCCCTGTTTTCATCCGGGCAAGCCGAAGTAAAACCGGGAGCGAGAAAGCTGGCCAAGTCTATTTCTAGTATGCTCCAGCAGTTCCCTGGCTATGATGTTATCGTATCGGGTCATACGGATAATGTACCGATCTCCAACAGCCAGTTCCCGTCCAACTTTGATTTGAGCGCCAAGCGCTCTCTGAATTTCTTGCGTATCTTGTTGCTCAATCCAGATCTCGATCCAACCAAGTTTGTATCCATCGGTTATGGCGAGTATCGTCCATTGGCAAGCAATCAAGATGGCCAAGGACGCTCCAAAAACCGTCGTGTTGAAATATCTGTTCTCCGCAAATATCAGAACGGGACACAAGTCATCAGTCCTACCTCAAGCTCGAATGAAGGTTGATTATGCATATGTTATATGAACAAAGGCACCGCCGCATTTTTATGCAGCTGGTGCCTCTTTGTTTAGTGCTTCCTATAATCTGGACTTGTCAGATACGAGGATCATACGCTGTAGGCTATACAAAGCCCCTCTGGCATTAGCTAAGCGTATAATCGAGCATCTGGCCAAGCTCCTGCTTCTCAGCCTCTGTCAGATCACGCCAGGCACCTTTCTGAAGGGACCCCAACCGAATATTCATGATTCGCAGCCGTTGCAGTTTTTTTACTTCATAACCGAAGGCAGCACACATACGCCGGATCTGACGATTTTTCCCTTCAGTCAGGATAATACGGAATACATACTCAGATACACGCGTCACCTCACAAGGTAGCGTCCGCTGGCCGAGTATTTTCACCCCGCTGGACATGCCCTGCACAAAAGACGGTACGACAGGGCGATCCACCGTTACGATGTATTCTTTCTCATGCTTGCCTTCTGCCCGTAAAATCTTATTCACAATGTCTCCATCATTGGTAAGTAAAATGAGACCTTCCGAATCCTTATCCAGGCGTCCAATCGGGAATATCCGCTGTGGGTGCCCCACAAAATCAACAACATTGCCTCTAATATGGCTCTCGGTTGTACTTGTAATACCCACCGGCTTGTTCAATGCAATGTAGACGTGATCGGACTTCTCGCGCAGTGGCTTGCCATTCACGCGAACATCATCGCCTTCTTCCGCTTGACTACCCAGCACAGCCACTTCGCCGTTAATCGTCACGCGGCCGCTCTCTACCAGCTTGTCCGCCTCGCGGCGCGAGCAAAAACCGGTTTCGCTGATAAACTTGTTAATGCGCAACCTGTGTACCCTCCATTTCTACTAACACCCTTCCTCCTGCGCCCAGCCCGTTACTCCGGCTTGGCAATCGGAAGCTGCACCAGGGCTGTCGTTCCCTCTCCCTCTGTGCTTTCAATATCCAGTGTGCCTTTATGACTCTGTATAATACGCTGACTGACCATAAGTCCTAGTCCTGTCCCTGTTTCTTTGTTTGTGAAAAAAGGTTCTCCTAGCTTGGACAGCATTTCTGCGGGAATACCCGCTCCCTGATCCCGTATAGAGATTTTAACGCTTTCTCCCTCCAAGAACAAATGAATCGTGATGATACCACCTTTACTCATAGCCTCCATGCTATTTTTAAGTAAATTAATGAATACCTGTTTTAACTGATTTTCTTCAGCGTATACTAGGGCAGGCTCGTCCGTGACCTGAAGATTGAATACAATGCCCAGCAGATGCGCCTGACTATCTAGTAAAGAAATCACGTCGCTCACAATATAGCGAACATCCTTTTTCTGAAAATGCACTGCCTGTGGCTTCGCCAGTATTAAAAACTCGCTAACGATCAAATTAATGCGATCCAGCTCAGACATCATAATATCGTTGTGTTTCATATTCAACACTTGATTTTGCTGCTGTAGTTGGAGAAAGCCTCGTAGTGTAGTTAGCGGATTACGAATCTCATGCGCTACGCCTGCCGCCAATTGTCCGACGGTTGTCAGTTTCTCTGATCTGCGCAACAACTCCTCCATCCGGTTGCGACCCGTAATATCACGCGACACGCAGATAAACCCCAAAATTCGGCCTTCTTCATCCAGAATAGGCGACGTGCTCATACTGATCTCTACTGTACTTCCATCCTTACGCATTCTAAGGGTCTCACTTGATACGATGCTCTCTCCCTGAAGCAGGCTCTTCTTCTGAAATTCATACTCCTCCTGTTGCTGCGGAGGTACAAACTCCAGCTTACGACCAACCAATTCCTTCTTGGTCCAGCCGTACAAAGCCTCGAAGGCATGATTGACCCGAACGACGCGATCCTCTTCGTCGGTTACATGAATCGCATCCGCTGTCTGATTAATAACCGATTCCAGATGCTCCTTTACAGAACGGTTCTCCTCATACATCTGTTCCAGTCTTCTCGTGTACATCCCTAGGTTGTAGGCCATCGCATTGATGCGTTCACCCAACTGTGCAAGCTCATGACCACCCTTTATTTCTAGCCGTGTATCAAAATGACCATCAGCCATCTCGTTCACTTTCCCCAGAATCGACTGAATTGGGCGGACAAACAGACTTGCCAGCACATAGCTTCCAATGATTACAACCTCCAAAAGGACAATGGAAATAGCAATTAAGCTTATCAATTGCTTGGAAATAACAGAAGTAATCGTATCATAATTCATAACAATACGGATAACATAGGCTTCGCGGTTAGCCGGGTAAAAAGGTATGTAACTGACGAGAACCCGTTCGCCTTTGATATAGCAGTCTTGTACAATACTCTCCCCGGAGAGGATAGCTCTGGACACGGCCAAACGATCTTCCTTCACTCTCGTTAGTTGATACGTGCCAAATTGGATCGGTTTATTGTACATGTAATAGTATTTCGAATCGTTCCCGTTCTTGTCCATCGAAGCGCCACCAAAGGTTGCAGGGTTAATTCCTGTAATCTCCATGATGCGATAATCCACTTGTTGGGTTTGCTTTACGATCTCATCGGGGCTCAGGATGGTTATGAAATCTTTCACTGAAGTATCCTGAAAGGAAATTCGAATTAAGTAGTTACGTTTTTGGTCATAATAAAATCCCCATTTGTTAATCTGTGAGGAGCCTGAACCGGTGTAGTCAAATGATCCGGTCCAAAAATGATCCAGTTTCTGACCTTGCGCCATTGCAGCCTGTCCGTGCTCATATAATTGGTCAACTGCATTTTTCCAATACCCTGTCAATGGATCAGATGGCGTTACTTCTTTTGGATCCGAGGATTTAACAACCTTATACCCCTGCTCGTCTCGAATCATCAAAGAAATATTAGTATCTCTGTGGAGTGAGGCCACCTTTTGAAGCTGTTCCTGCTGAATATTTCGGATGTCAGGACCTAGCTGATTAGCAGCCAACGTGGCAGAAAGCCACAGATTATATCCGAGCTGCTTGTCAACGGCCTCCCAGCTATGCTGGGTTTGTTCGATAGCTCCTCCGATAATTTTAGCCGTCAGAACCATTTTAGTTTCACTGTCACTTCTTAGATTTTCGTGGGTCGTGTAATAATTGAGGGCGATGTTTAATAAAAGGATAAACAGGACGGACCCCGACAAAATGATCGTTATTCTGATTTTTATCGACACACTGATTTCTCACCTCTTGCCGTATGCTGGCGATTACTGGCAATTGCTAACTCAATGATACCGTAATAGCGCCTGTGATACCAGCATTTACATTTACCGGATATACATAAATACACACCTTGTGTACAGTATTGTCAATAGACGAGGGTTTGCCTACAATATAAGAAGATAATCATCCACAAGTAGTCCACAAATACACAGATTCTATTATAAACTGTGGATAAACCTGTGGACAAGTGCCGTGTTATCCACAATTTTATTCACATCATGTTAACAACGGAATATTTGTTCGTTGGATAATTCCGCGTTTTGAAAGGAGCATTTTCCCAGTGACCACCATGGATCACGCCTATTGGATGAAAGAAGCCATTCAGGAAGCGTATAAGGCAGAAATATTAGGTGAAGTCCCCATCGGGGCTGTCATCGTAAAAGATAATGAAATCATCGGTCGCGGCTACAATTTGCGCGAGACGGATGCTGACCCAACCGCACATGCAGAGATGGTTGCCATTCGTCAGGCCAGTGAGTACTTAGGCGCATGGCGCCTGCTGGATTGTAGGCTGTATGTCACTTTGGAGCCGTGTCCAATGTGCGCCGGAGCCATTGTTCAATCACGGGTTCCCCATTTGATATACGGAACTACAGATCCCAAGGCAGGCTGCGCAGGCACGCTGATGAATTTATTACAGGAGCCTCGGTTCAATCATTGTACAGAAGTAACTAGTGGTGTACTGCAGGAGGAATGCGCTTCGCTGCTAACGAACTTTTTTCGGCATCTCCGGCAAAAAAGAGCGGCAGCCAGATTGTCTCCTCCCCCATCCTTATCCTGAGGGGGAAAAGTCCAAAACACTTCATCTCATTGCTAATTCCCCATGGAAGGAGACCAACCCATGCCTATGAGCTTGTATAATACGCCTCAAGGTATCTTTTTACGGCCATTTAGCTTGGCGGATAGCAAAGCCCTTCTCGCCCTTAGGCACCGTAATAGGGATTCCCATGCACCTTATGAGCCGCTTTACGAGGATTCATTTTTCACATTAGAGAAACAGCAGGATTATATCCGTCAGAAATTGCGTCAGGCCGAAGAGGATCAAGGTTACGTGTTTGGTATCTTTCTTTTAAAGGAAGAACGGCTCATCGGTTATATCTCTATTTCCAATCTAGTACGTGGAGTTGGACAATTCGCTGATATCGGCTACATGATGGATCATCATGAACAGGGTAAAGGGCATATGACCGCAGCCTTAAAGTTGATCATACAATATGCCTTTCGTGCCTTATCTCTACATCGTCTCCAAGCGGGTACCCTTTTGTATAATGATCCCTCACAACGTGTATTAAAAAAGTGCGGCTTCCAGCCAGAAGGCATTGCTCGCAAGCTTGTACAGATTCAGGGCACATGGCAGGATCACCAGATGTTTGGACTTTTAGCTGAGGATGACGTGTGGCAGAGCTAAATGACTGCACAGGGACAACATTAACAGTAAACAAAAAACCGCCCGGCTTATGCCGAGCGGTTTTCTTACATCATATTCGAAAAAAATGATGTTATACAATCATGTCATCCCATACTTAAGGAGCAACAGTTTGCATTTTTTGTTGCAGCTGTTCCATAGTCAGGACTTGATCACCTGTTGGAATACCCACTTTAAATGCTGCTTTAGCATTGATTTTACTGTATTGCGTGTAGCCTGTTACGGACAATTTTACATTGTCTTTTGTGGCCGGATCATTCATCTCTACATTCGCATTCAGGTCTTGATACACAGGAATGTTATCCTTGTTCAAAGCTGTGTTAATGTCAAACTGTTTCACTGTCAAGTAATTTTTCAACTCATCCAGCTTTTTGCTAACTTCGCTGGTGTTGGATTGCAGTTCTTTCTTCGCTTCAGCCAGCTCTTCTTTCTTCACTTGAAGCATGCCAGCATATTCATCTTTAGACATCACATCAAGGACTTTAGGAAGCGCCTTAGTGATAAATGTATTGGTAGCTTGCTTCACATTGTCGTTCGTAATTTTGAATTGAACGACTTGTTTAGCTTCAACGCCTTGTGGCAATTTAGCGTCTTTAGGATCAATATCAAAGAAGTACGTAGCTTGATCATACTCGTTCATAATAGCAGCAATCACTTCATTCGCAAATTTCTGCGATTTTTCCTGATCCATGGCTGCAGGATTAAATTCTTGTCCTGATTGTTTAGCCAGTTCTTGTGGATCAATGATCAGGAATTTACCTACAACATCCTGTGGAAGTGGGTAAAATGGAATATTAGGAATCTTAACGTACAGTTTATCTTTAGTCATTACCATTGGAATCGTGAAGCTGGTGGAAAGATCACCTTTCAAATGAATGCCGAGCGTCATTTCAGATTGGAAAGGTTCTTTTTGGTATACACCATCCAGCGTAATATCAGCATTTTTCAGCATGCTAGTTACCATTGCACTTTGCTCACTTGGAACAGAAGCGGATGTAATGGTCAGTTCCTTAATCGTGAATTGACTTTTGGATTCATAAGAGTTCAACTTCATTGCATTAGCTGTACCGGTCGTAACAGCTTCCTTTGGTTCTAACTTCTTGCTACAACCTACCAGGGCTACCGTCAAAAGCAACACCATAGTGAGTACCAAGACGGATAACTTTTTACTCATTGTGTAGATTCTCTCCTCTCGTAATTAACCCCTTTTTTATGCTAACTAAAAAAAATACACACCTCCTATTTTAACTCATATTCTCAAACGGCGAAACACTTATTGGAAAATTTTCTTACAATAAGCACAAAGACACCCTGGCTCTCTTACCAGGGTGTCTTACACTATGCAATATATTTTAGGAGAAAGGTCTGCCTGCTTATGAGCCTTCTCTATTATGATGATCCACGTGATTCCGCTGTTTTACCTTCTTGGAACCGGATAACGGCTCTTGCTGATGACTACGCTCCCGCTTTTCGTTACTTCCACCAGAATCCTGTGCTTCGGGTACAGGAATGGCTTTAGGCTTGCCCATTTATGCATCCTCCATTCTCAGTCTATATTTGTGGTACATCAACGAATCCGTTTATTACCATTTAAAATAGGACTATAGATGGTGTAGATCTTCCGTTTTATCGTGATTTAGTGAATCCTGATGACGGCGATCATTACGATCCTGCTGCACTTGCTGTGCCTGATGACTATTAACTGGGCGTTGCTCCAAATCATCAACAATGTTAGACAGGTTTTTATCCAGACCGTTTTTGGCTTTTGTCATGTAGTCTTCCTCCTCATTCCTTCATGACCTACGAGTGCGTCAATGACTGTAATGTTTGGGCACATTGGTGAATATGCCGAGTATAATCGGACACTAACTGCTGAATGATATCTGTTCGTTCATCCACAGACTGTCCGTCCCGTTCTACATCGACTAAGCTAACCTGTACTTCCCGGGAGTCTACATAAGTACATGCAAAATCAAAGGAGTACATTTGTCGGCCTTCTACCTCGATATGGATCCGTATAGCCCGGTTGTCAGCTTCATCTGCCTGTACCTGTGATTTGTCCCCTGAATTCAAAAGAATCGGCAGTTGTTCCTGCCAGGCCTCTACCAGCTTTTGCTGATCTACTGTCATTTCTCGATTCATGCCAGCACCTCCACATCTGATAACGTGTGAAAAAAACAGGCTTTTTATACAACAAAAAAGCCATTCTTCACGATTCCTGATCATTAGTATATAAAACCTAATGTACCAGCTAGTCGTATTTGAATGGCTTGGTTTATTTTAGAATATGGCGGAGAGGATGGGATTCGGACCCATGTGGGCTTGCACCCTAACGGTTTTCAAGACCGCTACTACCTATGAAAATCCGCCGAGCCTTGGTATGACTGGGTTTGTGAAGTCTAATGCAAGAACCGCTACAACTGCTGGCCTGTCTGCAACGCTGCCGTGTCCACCTTGCCATTATCTGGAGGCAACCAGGTGCACGGAGCTGCCCCGATAGCTCATTTTTATTGCACCAAAACTATAATAACTGATTGAGCTTGCTTTCAGGCTCTTCACCATTTTCTACACGTTTTATATTGTTTATAAAGAAATCATATCTTTTTTTATGAAATTTTCGACCATCAGGCATTCCTGCTGTATGGGGAGTAAGTATCACATTACCCAGATTCCGGAGCTCACTGTCAATAGGAAGCGGTTCAGATTCAAACACATCCAGGCATGCGCCTGAAATATCCCCGTTTTTTAATGCATCAATCAAGTCTCTTTCGTTAACAATCCCGCCGCGGGCTGTATTGATAAAAAGAGCGGTATTCTTCATTTTCTTGAATGCCGCTTTGTTGATCAGTTGTTTGGTTTGTTGATTCAAGGGTACATGTACACTGACTATATCCGATGTGCTTACAAGAGTATCGAAATCCGTCATTTTCACAAAACCGTCAGATTGTACAAGAGCATTTCTCGCATAAGCCAGCACATTCATATCAAAAACCCTGCAAAATGCAGCTACTTTTTTTCCGATAGCGCCCAAACCGATAATCCCAATCGTTTTGCCTTTTAATTCACTCCCTGTATAGTCCAATTGATTTTCATCCATCCTGTTTTTCATGAAAGTATCAAGAAACGGTATGTTTTTATAATAAGACAATATCAGTGCCATTACGTGCTCGGCCACTGCCTGTGCATTCACTCCTGCAGCATTGGCCACCCAAATGCCGAGCTGTGTACAGGCAGGGACATCTACATTATCAAATCCTGCACCCGTCTGTACCAATTTTAATTTTTTTGCGATAGAAAGCAGGCTGTGATCCACTTTAATATGTTCAGGAATAATTACCTGGCAATCTTCAATATGATGCAGCATTTCTTTTCCGGGCGGGACAATTACAACATTCCAGTCTTGAGGAAAATACCTTACAATATTTGATTTCGAGGTCTCGCTAAAATAGCCAACTATGAGAATCTTCATTGCTAAACCACCTTTCATTACCTATACCATTCTTCGAAGAAAACCCGTTTGATGATCTTCATTTTATCCTTTTGAGGAAGAAGTAATTATTTCCATATTATAGACTTCATCGGCAGTAAAACCTCTTGAAAGGTCATTGATCGGTGCATTTAGGCGCTGCAGGATCGGACCATATGCCTCAAAGTTTCCAAGACGCTGCGCTACCTTACAACCAATATTACCGGCATGAATACCTGGGAATATGAAAACGTACTATAATAAAGCAACTTTATAGAGCAATGAAAAAGACTTTTGCTGTTCTTGCCGTTTCAACAGCAATCTAATTCCAGTGAAAAAACATTTGACCCCTCGTCCTTATTAAAGATAATTTTAAACATAAAGAATAATGTTGTAAAACTCAAATATTTTGTGAACTATATTAATCATTTCTATATATTGAGGAGGTATTCTATGTATTTTCCTGGGATTGAAGCGTTTTTAGCTATCGTACGGACCGAGAGTATAAGCAAAGCGGCCGAATTGCTGCACCTGTCACAAGCTACGGTGAGCTATCGGTTAAAGACATTGGAACAGGAAATGGGTGGCCTTTTGGTTGAGCGAAGAAAAGGGGCACCCAAAATCAGTCTGACCCCAAAAGGGGAAAACTTTTTTAGCATTGCGGAAAGATGGGATGCTCTCTGGAGGGAAACACAAATCTTGCAGGCTAGCGGTTCGCAGTTAAGTCTGGCAATAAGCGCTGCCGAAAGTATAAGTCAATTTGTTTTGCCTCCTGTATATAGAATGCTTAATCAGCGTACCCCGTCCATCCGACTGCAAATTCGTACGCAGCATACTCAGGAAGCTTTTGATAGTATTGAGCGGCGCGAGATGGATGTGGCGTTTGTGGTGCGAGAAATCGTGTCGCCTAGTGTCACTGTTAAACCGTTTTTTACTGAAGAAATGATGCTGTTGCGCCTGGCTGTGTCGGGGCGGCAGGCCGGAGATACTGTTGAAATGGAAGAATTGTCGGCGCAAGACGAAGTCTTCATAAATTGGAATAGAGAGTTTCAATTCAGACATGACCAGTGGTGGGACCCTCTTTGCCCGTCCCGTGTTCATCTGGACTCAGCGGGACTCATCACTACTTTTTTGAAGGACGCCAGACAATGGTCGATAGTTCCCGCTTCGATTGGCGCACATATGATGCGGATGGGAGATTTCGTTCTTCAGAAACTATCGGTATCAGTGCCTCCAAGAATATGCTATAAGGTAACTCATAAGTTTCCAAACCAAGCTTTACACGAGCCCCTTCGTATTCTTGATAACTATCTGCAAGATATATTTGGAATACAATGATCTGACCTGTCGAGATATTAGTTGCAATTGATTATAGGCCTGCAAACTGATGTATGAAAAAAATAGAGTATGCGGTGTAATAGCGTTTGAACAGCCCCTCCAGTGTCAGAATCTCAGGCGATACGCTCGCTCTCTCATCCTGCGCCACCCGAGACGTTTCCAAAACCGATGGACTCAGACGGTCGAGAAACCGCTGGGGAATGTCCAAACTATTCTTCCGCTGCCCGCGTTTACGCGGTTTGCCCCCCCGTGTTTGTATTCATAATCCTATACCTCCGTCAGATGTTTATCCAACGGTCACGAACACAAAAAAACGCACCACACCGCTATCCAACGGTAAAGTGCGTTTCAATCATACTTGCTACAAATCCTTATGCAGCAAGGAAATTATTAAACTGACGGAGAGGATGGGATTCGAACCCATGTGAGCTTGCACTCTAACGGTTTTCAAGACCGCCCCGTTATGACCGCTTCGGTACCTCTCCAGGTGGTAAATGGATAAAGCTGCTTCCCTTTTAAACATACTCAGGCGCAACAAAATTATTTTACCACAGAACTTCTAAGAATGCAACACTTACTGTTTAGGAGCAATAACCTCAATGCCTCGCATGTATGAACGCAACACTTCTGGGATCACGATGCTTCCGTCCTCTTGCTGATAGTTCTCCAAAATAGCAGCCACAGTCCGCCCTACAGCCAATCCTGAACCGTTCAGAGTATGTACAAATTCAGGCTTTGCCTTCGAATCTGGACGAAACCGGATGTTCGCACGACGCGCTTGGAAGTCTTCCGTATTTGAACAGGAAGAAATCTCACGGTACATGCCACTCTCAGGCAACCATACTTCCAGATCGTACGTTTTGGCAGACGTAAAACCCATATCTCCAGTGCAAAGTGCCAGCACGCGATATGGAAGTCCGAGCAGCTGTAAAACACGCTCAGCGTTATTCGTCATTTTCTCCAATTCCTCATAAGAGGTATCCGGGTGAACCAGCTTAAGCATCTCTACCTTATTGAACTGATGCTGACGGATCAGGCCACGGGTATCACGTCCTGCTGATCCTGCCTCCGAGCGAAAGCAAGAGCTGTATGCCACATAATATTTCGGAAGCTGCTCCGCATTCATAATCTCTTCACGGTGGTAGTTCGTTACCGGAACTTCAGCCGTAGGAATGAGATAATACTCAGTATCACGCAGCTTGAACAAATCTTCTTCAAACTTCGGAAGTTGGCCCGTTCCGTACAAACTGTCCCGATTTACAATGTATGGAGGAAGCATTTCTTCATAACCATGCTCACTGCTGTGCAGATCCATCATAAAGTTAATCAGCGCACGCTCTAATCTTGCTCCCAGTCCTTTGTAGAACGTAAAACGAGAACCCGTTACCTTGGCTGCTGCCTCAAAATCAAGGATATCTAGATCCTGAGCCAATTCCCAATGCGCTTTGGGTGTAAAAGAAAACTCGCGCGGCTCCGACCAGCGACGGATTTCTACATTATCCTCTTCCGATGCACCTACAGGTACTGTATCATTAGGAATATTCGGAATAGACATCACCAATTCATCGATCTGAACTTCCAGTTCGCGTACTTGCTCATCTAATTCTTTGATACGATCGGAGACTTGACGCATTTCTGCAATAAGATCATCCGCATTTTCCTTGTTCTTCTTCAACTTGGCTACTTCACCGGATACCACGTTCCGACGATTTTTGAGCCCTTCACTTTCCTGAAGTAACTCACGACGGCTTACATCCAGATCTGTAAAACCATTAATCAGATCCAGAGATTTCCCTCTGTTCTGCAAAGCTTTCTCAACCCGACCAAGCTCATTACGTAAAATCTTTATATCTAACACAGGTAATCCCTCCTACACTACAAACCTGACTTTCACTATTCGCGGACCATATCCACAAAATATTGATGTAACCGGTAATCGTCTGTTAACTCCGGATGGAAGGATGAAGCCAGCAAATGACCCTGACGGGCTGCCACGATCTCGCCGTTATACTCAGACAGCACATCTACTCCCGTTCCAACAGACTGTATTAATGGCGCTCGTATAAATACAGCACGAACCGGTTCGTCAATCCCTTTAATGTTCAAGTCTGTTTCAAAGCTCTCTCTTTGGCGACCAAATGCATTACGCGATACTGTAATATCCATGAGTCCCAAATGTGCTTCTTCCTGTCCTTGAATCGTTTTAGCCAGTACAATCAATCCCGCGCAAGTGCCAAATACAGGCTTGCCTTGATTGGAAAACTGACGTATAGCCTCTATGAAATCATACTTGCGCATTAGCTTACCAATAGTGGTGCTTTCACCACCGGGAATGATAAGACCGGACAGCTCATTGAGCTGTTCGATCTTCTTCACCGCTATACATTCCGCACCCGCACGCTCAACGCTACGTATATGTTCAGCTACAGCGCCTTGCAGCGACAATACACCTATTTTCATGCCGGTCCCTTCTTTCTTACCAACCACGATCCTGCATGCGCTCATGCGGTGCCAGTTTGGAAATTTCAATGCCTTTCATAGGAGTTCCCAAATTCTTGGAGACTTCTGCAATCAGCTTGTAATCCGTATAATGAGTGGTCGCTTCCACGATTGCACGTGCAAACTTCTCAGGGCTATCCGACTTGAAGATACCAGAACCTACAAAGACGCCATCAGCGCCTAAATGCATCATTAACGCGGCATCGGCAGGTGTTGCTACACCACCCGCTGCAAAATTGACCACTGGCAGTTTGCCAAGCTCATGCACTTCCAACAGCAGTTCATATGCAACTCCGAGGTTTTTCGCCTCTGCATACAGCTCGTCCTTCGACAAGTTTTGCACCTTGCGAATTTGACCATTGATAAAACGCATATGCCGAACGGCCTCAACAATATTCCCAGTCCCCGGTTCGCCCTTCGTACGGATCATAGATGCACCCTCACCAATACGACGCAGCGCTTCTCCCAGATCCTTGGCTCCACAAACAAATGGAACGGTGAACTCCCGCTTATCAATATGGAAAACTTCATCCGCAGGTGTCAGCACTTCGCTCTCATCGAGATAGTCAACACCGAGAGATTCCAGTACCTTTGCCTCTACAAAGTGACCGATACGAGCCTTAGCCATAACAGGAATAGAAACAACCTTCATAACTTCTTCCACAATCGTTGGGTCAGCCATACGAGCAACCCCACCAGCTGCACGGATATCCGAAGGCACCCGTTCAAGAGCCATTACAGCTGTAGCTCCTGCTGCCTCTGCAATTTTAGCCTGCTCAGCGTTCATGACATCCATGATTACGCCACCTTTTTGCATCTCTGCCATACCTCTTTTTACACGCGAAGTTCCCGTTTCCATGTCGTTGCCTCCTATAAGGGTTACGTTTAGATTCTAACTTAATATTTTACCGCACGAATGCCAAATACACAATCATTTCAAGCTGCAAAATAAGTAATGAAAAACAAGGTATCGCTTAGCTTCGCTTTTTTAGAAGAGGTTCTTAATTCCCTGGAACAGATCTCCGAAGAAATCACCGATTGCCCGGAAAAGCATTCGGAACCAGCCGCCCTCTTCTACTGCCGTCGTAGTAACCAGATCCACGGTTTTTGTCTGCCCTTTATCCACACCGTCTGTCTTGTACGTGTACGTAATTGTTCCGACTTTGGCCCCTTGCTTCAAAGGTGCCACCAGAGAGCTTGCTGGTGTAATATTCGTTGTAAAGGTTACCTTAGGATTGCTCGCACCCTTAGGTACGATAAAGCTTACTGCATCCTTGGTGACGATCGGTACTTCTGTTTCCGTACCTTTGGTCACTGGCACATTCTCAACACCCTTAACCATCGTCTTTGGAGCAATAACCTGCTTCACTTCAAAATTATCAAAACCATAGTTCAGCACTTTAGCTGTCTCTGTAAAACGATGAGGCTCTGAATCTGCTCCCATGACTACACTGATGAGACGCATTCCGTTGCGCTCAGCTGTACCTGTAAAACAGTTTCCAGCATTGCTCGTATGGCCCGTTTTCATTCCGTCCAAGCCGGGATAAGCAAACTTTCTAAAGTTAGTAATATTTTTGTTTGCTTCTAACATCCAATTGTAGTTAATAATTGGTGCTTTGTCAGTCGGTCGGAATTTGTAAGATTGAATTGTGGTAAACCGTGTATAATCCGGATGATCCTTTATAATGTTACTAGCTAATATCGCTGCATCTCTCGCTGTCATCACAGTTTCCCTGTCTGTGTCTGGTTGAAACCCTGTAGGCATATCCTTACGATCCAAACCAGTCGAGTTGATAAAATACGTATTTTTCATGCCCATTTTCTGAGCTGTTTCATTCATTAGTTTTACAAAGTCCTGCTCAGTTCCAGATACTCGTTCAGCAAGGGCTACTGTTGCATCATTAGCAGAACCTACCGCCATTGCAATATAAAGCTCTTCTACCGTATGTTGATCCCCTTGAGCCAAAAAAATACGTGATCCAATGCTCTTAGAAGCATTCTCGTTAACCGTAACCTTATCCGTCCACTTGAGTTTACCTTGCTTAACCTGTTCAGCCACGATGTATTCTGTCATCATTTTAGTCATACTTGCTGGTGGAAGTGGCTCATCTGGATTCATAGACAGCAGCACTTGCCCAGTGGAAGGCTCGATCAAAATGGCGGAACGTAGTGCCAGACTAGGGGGGTTAATAGAACCCGTCCCCGTAATATTGGTTGCCTGTGTTGCCGTTCCAGCTGCAAAAGTAGCCACGCTCGGATCGAAATTGCCTACCACAGGCAATGCCGACATATACATCATATTAAGCACCATGACTGCAGTCACACTCTTTTTAATCATGCTGCGTTTTTTATTCTGCTTTAAAATGTTCGCTTTCAAATGAATACAAACTCCTCTCGTACCCTAACCCGATCGCTATGAATAACGAGACGGTGGTTACAGCCTCTACTTGGCCAATGTAATTAATGTTTAAGTGTTATAAAATCCAGTTTCACTTCGTTTGCTTAGTTGTATCCTGTCATGAGCATTTTCTGCTCGAATCTTCTTTACTGGTAGGAATCGTCCAAAAGACCTACGTGTCCTAATTCGTCAATAATTTCGTCAAAAAGGCGGACACTTGTCTATTCTATCACAGGGGTATCTCTAAAAAAAGACAGGCAGAGCGAAATACGCTCTGCCTGTCGTCAAGTCTACTACAGCCGAACTTTATAGAGAGTAATTTGGTGCTTCTTTCGTAATTTGCACATCATGCGGATGGCTCTCACGCAGACCAGCGCCTGTAATACGGATAAAGCTTGTATCGTTACGAAGCTCCTCAATATTAGCTGTACCGCAATAACCCATACCAGAACGAAGACCGCCCAACAGCTGATGAACAGTGTCGGAAAGTGGTCCTTTATAAGCAACGCGTCCTTCGATGCCTTCCGGTACCAATTTCTTGTCGTCATCTTGGAAATAACGATCTTTACTACCTTGCTTCATCGCAGCCATAGAACCCATGCCACGATATACTTTAAAGCGGCGTCCTTGATAAATTTCAGATTCGCCTGGGCTTTCTTCCGTACCTGCAAAAAGACTTCCCAGCATTACCGCAGAAGCGCCTGCCGCAATGGCCTTTGTAATTTCACCGGAGTATTTAATACCACCGTCTGCAATGATCGGAATATTATATTCACGTGCTACTGTTGCACAATCATAAATTGCTGTTACTTGTGGAACACCTATCCCTGCGATTACGCGTGTTGTACAGATGGAACCTGGACCAATACCGACTTTTACGACAGATGCTCCTGCTTCAATCAATTCGCGCGTTCCGTCACCAGTAGCTACATTACCTGCTACAATCGTCAGATCAGGATAAGCTTCACGCAACTTGCGGACCGCTTCAATAATGTTAATATGATGGCCGTGAGCAGAGTCCACAACAATCATATCCACACCAGCTTTTACAAGTGCTTCAGTCCGATCAAATGTATCCTTGGAAATGCCGACAGCCGCACCGACCAGAAGACGCCCTTGTGCATCTTTCGCTGCGTTCGGAAATTGAATAGCTTTCTCAATATCTTTAATGGTGATAAGTCCTTTGAGATAATTTTCATCATCGACCAAAGGGAGCTTTTCAATTTTATGCTTTTGCAAAATGACTTCCGCTTCCTGTAAAGTCGTACCCACAGGTGCAGTTACCAGTTCTTCCTTCGTCATGACTTCACTGATTTTAAGGTTAAAATCGTGAATAAAGCGAAGATCGCGGTTAGTAATAATACCCACCAGTTTGTTTTCTTCATTTACAACAGGTACACCAGAAATACGGTATTTACCCATAACTGCTTCAGCATCGGACACCAAATGATCTGGAGTCAATGAGAATGGATTGGTGATAACACCGCTCTCCGAACGTTTAACCCGATCCACCTCTACTGCTTGCTGTTCAATCGACATATTTTTATGAATAATACCGATACCGCCCTCACGAGCCATCGCGATTGCCAACACTGCCTCAGTAACAGTATCCATACCAGCACTCATCAAAGGAATATTCAGCTTTACGTTATCACTCAAACGAGTCGCCACGCTTACTTCTTTGGGCAGAACCACCGACTTGCGAGGTACCAGCAAAACATCGTCAAAGGTAAGGCCTTCCTTACCGAATTTATCTTCCCACACCAAGATGATCCTCCTTCAAATTGTTTAGTCTGTATTGGTCTTGTTGTCTGTCCGACATGGACAAATCAAGGCTCTCTGAAAATATATTATTGCAATCTTAGCAAAGCGGTATAGGGGTGTCAAGCCTTCATCAATAGCCCTAACTTTAGTATTTCCCTGTACAAACAACTGTACTCCTACGAAGGACAACCTTTAAAAATAAGCGTTTCCAAAGGTAATAGCTATTCACAAAAGCATATCTCCTCTTTGAATGCGCAGCATAGAAGCAATTGTATAAGTGGTTTGTACCGTAATATACCAAAGAGGACCATGATCTCAATGAGATCATGGTCCTCTTTACTTGTTGCTTGGCGACGTCCTACTCTCCCAGGACCCTGCGGTCCAAGTACCATCGGCGCTGGAGGGCTTA
>NZ_JANAVN010000023.1:0-71293 GCF_024213565.1 Paenibacillus sp. Lou8.1 | reverse complement strand
CGGTCGATTTTGCCGTTGCTGGTCAGAGGGATCGTCTCCAGTCGCATCAGGCGTGCTGGCACCATGTGCGCTGGCAGCCCGGCTTCCAGTTCGGCCTGTACCTCCTCGATCCGCAGCTCGTCTTCTCCCGTGATGTATCCGCACAAGTACTTGTGTCCACGCTCATCCGTCCGGTCGATGACTACCGCTTGACGCACGCCCGGCACCCGCTGGATCGCCGTTTCAATCTCGCCTAGCTCGATCCGGTAACCGCGGATTTTCACTTGATAATCCATCCGGCCGATAAAGTCCACATTGCCGTCCGGCATCCACCGCGCCAAGTCACCTGTGCGGTACAATCGTTCACCCGGTACGTACGGGTTTGCCACGAACTTCTCGGCCGTCAGGTCCGCACGATTCAGGTAGCCTCGTGCCACCCCGGCACCGCCAATGCACAGCTCGCCCAGTACGCCGATCGGCACCGGATTCAACTGGCTGTCCAAGATGTAGAAGCGTGCGTTCAGCCACGCCTGACCAATCGGCACATTGCCGCTACTTGGCAGCTTCGACAGTTCTTCGTCGTAGAAACTAGAGTCGATTGCCGCTTCCGTGACGCCATAGCTGTTCATAATACGAACATCCGCGCCAAACCGTTCTTGCAGCACCCGGTAGTCTGTCACACTGCAGCTATCCGAGCTGGTGATCAGCAGTTCCAGACTGCTCATGTCCAGTCCCTGTTCATGCACATGCTGCATGAATGGTACGATTAAAGCCGGTGTGGATTCGAACACCGTAATCTGATAGTCGTGAATCCAGCCGTACAGACGGCTTGGGTCAATCCGGTCGTCTTTCGGGCAGATGACCATCGTGCCACCGTTATAGAGCGCCCGCGCGATATCGCCGACAAACACGTCGAAGGAGAAACTTGCCAGTTGCAGCAATCGTACCGGGAACTGGTTCAAACGGTAATCCCGGCGGTAGGCCGCGGCTGTGTTTACCAAACTGTGATGCTCGATCATGACCCCTTTCGGGCGTCCCGTTGTACCGGACGTATAGATCACATACGCCAGATCCTGCGGCTCATTGATAGGTTCCACATCCGTGGCATCCCCGATGTACAGCGACTCATCGTCCAGCGCCAGTACGGTGTGCAGACGCAAGTTCGCTGCGGATTCGGATGCTGCTTCGCTATCAGATGACGAATCTGATTTCAAGCTGAATCCCTCATTAAGGCTGTCTCTTTCCATCGTTTCAATGCTAACCGCCGTTTCCAGCTCGCCCTCAGACTGCCCTCCGGCCAAAGCCTGTCGGCTTTCCTCCAGCCATGCCTGCGCGCGCTCCTGCAAGCCGGTTTGCGTCAGTAGCACTGTCGCACCGCTGTCCTCCAGCATAAAGCGGATACGTTCGGACGGATAATCCGCATCCAGTGGCACGTAAGCACCGCCAGCCTTCCACACCGCCAGTACGCCAACCAGCATATCCACCGAGCGCTCGCTCAAAATACCAACAATGGATTCGCGCCCAATACCTTCATTCCGTAATCTACGAGCAAGTTGATTCCCACGCTCGTTCAGCTCGCGGTACGTAAGCTGCCGCTCCTCGTATACAACTGCCACGTGATCCGGCACAAGCTGCGCTTGTTCTTCCACATAGGCGTGGAACAACCCTTCTGATTGCTTTTCATCACTCCATGCAGATACGCCTACTGATCCAAAGCCGTCGATGATCTTCACTTTTTCCTCAGCAGTCACTAGCTCCAGCTCATCTACCAGCGCATGCGGTTTGTGAATTGCTTCTTCTATCACACGCAGCCAGTGCTCACGGAATTGCTCGACAGCTGCACGTTCAAACACCAGCGCGTTGAATTCCAAATGAATATCCATTTCATCGCCTGGCACCACTGTAATATTAAAATCATAGTTCGTTTGCTCTGACATTGAAGCATTGGCAATCGTAAAACCGTTCGTGTCACGGCTGCCCATGTGCTCCATACGCTGTTCCACTGGATAGTTTTCAAACACCATAATATGATTTACCAGATCCTGCTTTTGCTCAGTCAGGGCCTGAATTTCATACAACGGATAGGTTTCATAGGCACGGGAAGCCAGCGCCTGCTCCTGGGTTTGCTTCATCAGCTCAGCAAACGTTACATCTTTTGGACTATGAATCCGTACAGGAACGGTATTAATGAACAAACCAACCATTGTATCGATGCCTGGAATATCCGCTGATCTACCAGACACGACACTGCCAAATACAACATCCCGACTGTTGTTATACCGTTGCAGCACAACGCCCCACGCCGCTTGCAGCAGTGTATTAACCGTCACTTGCTGCTGCTTGACCAGCTTGTTCATCTGCTTGGTCACTTCACGGCTCAGGGTAAACGAAAGCTTATCCCCTTCATATCCCTTCGCGTGACCATCCAGTTGCTTCGCCTGCGGCAGCACTGTTTGCTGCTCAAAACCTGCAAAGTAGTCACTCCAGAACCGTTCAGCCTCTGCTTTGTCCTGCCGCTCCAGCCATTCAATATATTCACTGTATGGCGTTACCGGGGCAAGCTCCGGCTTGCGGTCTTCGAGGATGGCAAAGTACGTATTAAATGCCTCTCCTACAATTAGGAACAAGCACCAGCCGTCCATCAAAATATGGTGGAAGCTCCACACAAAACGGTACGATTCCTCGCCTGTACGCAAAACAGACACCCGCATCAGCTCGCCTGAGCCGAAATTAAAGCCTTCGGCTTTGTCATGCTCAGCAAAACCAGCAATGTATGCGTCCTGCTCTCCTTGTCCCATTGAACGAACATCTTCAAAACGGAACCCGGCATGTTTATGACGGTACACCACCTGTAAAGGCTGCTCATTCCAGCCGCTATAAAAATTCGTTCTGAATATTTGATGGCGATCCACCAGTTGATTTAAGCTTTCGGCAAAAGCCTCCACTTGAAAGCTGCCTTGCAGATCAAATGTCGCCTGCTCAAAGTACGCCCCGGATTTCGGCTCCATTAAACCGTGGAACAGGATGCCTTTTTGCATGGGTGTGAGTGAATAAATATTTTCCAGTTCTCCCGCAGCAGCCGTCTGCTCTACAATATGATCCAGCTCTCCAGCCGTCAGTCCTTGGAAGGACAAGTCGCTTGGCGTCAGCTCTGGCAACTCTTTTTCCACACAGTGAGCCAATACCTCACGGAAGCTCTCCTGAAGCAGACCAGCCAGTCTTTGAATTGATTTTTTCATGAATGTTTTCCTGCTGTAGCTGATCGTCAGTTCCAGTGCACCGTCCGTGATCATGCCGTTGATATCCAGAGCATACCGCTTGGTTAACGTGTCACTCATGGAAGCTCCGATGGAATAAGGAGACATACGAAAGGCATTATTCTTCAAATCCTGATCGAATTGTCCGAGATAGTTAAAGCTGATTTCCGGCTCGGTGATAAAAGGGGCTTCCCCTTCCCCGTCAGCAAGATATCTCAAAATCCCGTATCCAATTCCTTTATGCGGCAAACGGCGCAGCCCTTCCTTGACGTTCTTGACACGCCGTCCCACATTCTGTTCCTCGCCCATATCGAGTACAACCGGGAATTGGCTGGTAAACCAACCGATCGTACGCGTAATATCCACATCCGGCAAAATGGCTTCCCGTCCGTGACCCTCCAGATTTACAAGCACCTGATGGATGCCTGCCCACTCCTGAATTGCGGTGCCCAGAGCTGTCAGCAATAGGTCGTTCGCTTCCGTGTTGTAGGCTTGGTGTGCCTGCTTCAAGAATTGTTCCGTTTCTTCTACCGTCCACGCTACTGTCAGTGTCCGATCATCGCGAAGCTGTGGCTTGGCCTGAGATTTACGAGTGTAATCTTTAGGCAAGGATGCCTGACTCTTCCCTGCTTGCTCAATCTGCTCCCAATACGCACGCTCCTTCTCCAAAGCCGAACTGTTCGCATATGTCGACAGCTGATCAGCCCACAGACGGAAGGAATCCGTCTTATTGGGCAAACGGACAGACTCGCCACGTAAAGATTGCTCATAGCCGGTTGCCAAATCTTCCAGCAAAATACGCCAAGACACGCCGTCGACCACCAAATGGTGGATCGCTACCAACAAATGGTCTCCATCGGTGCAACGGAACAGACCCAGTTTCACCAGCGGTCCTTCGGACAGGTTTATGTTGTTTTGAATTTCAGTTGCTTTCGTCTCAATCGTCGCGCTCAGCATGGATTTATCTGTCAAAGCTCTAAAGTCCAGCACGTCCAGATGATACAGCTCGCCTTCCTGTATTCCGCGGTTCCACGCTTGAAAGCCTTGCTCGGTCTTCCTGAACACCATCCGCAGTGCATCGTGGTGCTCCGTCAGCTTGATAAGCGCCTGACCCAAAGCAGCTTCGTCAAAGCCCTGCTCCCGGTGCAGCATAACCGCCTGATTAAAATGATGCGCATCCACTTGCTCTTGTTCAAAGAACCCGTGCTGGATCGGAAGCAACGCTGTTTCCCCGCTCACTTCTCCCTGATCTGCCATATGACTTGCCTCGTGCATGTGCGGTGCCAATGCTGCAACGGTTGGGTACCGAAGCAGATCCTTCATGTCCAGCTTGTAGCCTGCCTGGAACGCACGAGATACGATTTGAATCGCCTTGATCGAATCGCCGCCCAGATCAAAGAAATTGTCCAACATTCCGACGGTTGGCACGCCCAGGACGGACTGCCAGACGGCTGCGAGTGCCCGTTCCGTTGCAGTGCGTGGCTCTACATAATCCGCTCCGCTTTGCAGGCTGCCTTCCGGTGCTGGCAAGGACTTACGATCAATTTTACCGTTCGGTGTCAGCGGCATCTGCTCCAATTGAATGAAATACGACGGCACCATATAGCTTGGTAGCTCCCGCCCCAGCTCACTTCTCAGTTCGCTGGCTCCTAGTTCTTGACACGCCACATAGTACGCCACGAGTTGTTTTTGACCCGTTTCGTCCGTATGGGCCACGACGACCGCTTCTCGTACCGATTCCACCTGCAATAGCTGCGATTCAGTCTCGCCCAGTTCGATCCGGTAGCCCCGGATTTTCACCTGGTGGTCCATCCGTCCCAAATATTCAATGTTGCCGTCCAGCGTCCATCTCGCCAAATCGCCTGTACGGTACATACGTTCATACCCGACTTTGCCTCCGGCAAACGGATTATCCACAAATTTCTCGGCCGTCAGTTCTTCGCGATTCCAATATCCACGGGCCAGTCCTTCCCCTGCAATACATAACTCGCCCGGCACACCGACTGGCTGCAATTCCCCACTCGCATTCATGATATAGATTTGGGTATTCGCGATGGGACGTCCGATATTAATGTCTTGAGCATGAGTCAGTTCCTGTACGGTCGACCAAACCGTCGTTTCTGTAGGTCCGTACATGTTATAAATGCGGGGACCGTTTATTTCTTGCAGTGCTGCGAGCAGCTTGGACGGAAGGGCTTCACCCCCGACCATAATTTCCTTTACGTCTCGCAGCGCGCGGAAACCTGCTTCATGATCCATCAGCATCTGCAGCCGCGATGGTGTCATTTGCAACATATCAATATGATGGTGAGCAATCAACTCACCAAGCGCCTGAGGGTTCACCTGATGCTGGCGGTCGCCAAGCACAACAGTCATTCCACTCAACAGGGGCAGGATGGTTTCCAATACGAAAATATCGAATGAAATGGTCGTCAGTGACAAAATCGTTTTGTTCGCTTCAAAGTCGATGATTTCACGCATCCCGGTAATAAAGTTGAGTACCGAGCGATGCTGGAGCATAACTCCTTTCGGATTTCCAGTCGAACCAGAGGTATAGATGACGTAAGCCAGATGCTCTGGGCGGGCAAACGCCTCTAGGTTGCCGCTTTCTCCCTGATACAATGCTGCATCCTCAAGAAACATGGTATTGGCGATGTAATGATGTTCTTCTGCCAGATCACGACTGGTCAGAAGCACTTCGGCCTTGCTGTCTTCCAGCATGTATTCAATACGAGATGACGGAAATTCGGGATCGATCGGCACATATGCACCACCTGCTTTTAAAACGGCCAGCAGACCTACGATCATTTCCAATGAGCGCTGCACCATCAGACCAACCAGTTTGTCAGGTCCTACTCCTTGTGCTTGAAGCATTCGTGCCAATGAATTCGCCCGTTCATTCAGCTCCCGATAGGTCAGACACTGATTTCCAAACATAACCGCTGTCTGATCCGGTGTACGTTTTGCCTGTTCCTCGAATAGCTCATGAATCCCCACATTGTGTGGATAGGGCACTGCTGTCGCATTAAATACATCCATAATTTGTGCCCGTTCTTCGTCACTCATCAGTGACAACTCCTGAATCCGCTTCTGTGGCCCTTTCACCATATGTTCTACCACACTCAGGAATTGGCGAATAATTCGGGCGATCTCCTGCTCGCTGAACAACTCGGTCCGATAATCCAGTTGCAATACAAGTTTATCGTCATCCAGCATGTCTATCATGGCAATATCGAAGTCACTCACCGTATCTCCGCAGAAATCGGTATGCACCTGCTGAACGGCTTCATCAAAACGGGAGAAGCTCAGTGTACGGTATTGAATGGTAACGCCAAACAGGCGGCGAATGTCCGTGCCGCTTTGCTGTTCACGCAAATCCTGCATGATTTTGTTGTACGGATAACGCTGATGCCGCAAAATGGACGACTGCTCCTTGCCAACACCTTGCAGGAAGGTGAGTAGCTCGGATTCCGGCTCAACCCGCAGACGTGTAGCCACAGTGCTGACGAACATGCCCATTGTATTTTTTTCCTTCTTCAACGTACGGTTAGCATACAATGTACCCACGGTTAAATCCTGTTCCCCTGTCATTTTATGCAAATAAATATACAGAGCAGCCAGGAAAAATGTAAAAATACTGATGTTATTCGCCTCGCAAAAAGCCGTGACACCACGATATAATTCGTGCTCCAGTGTATAGTTCTCCCGGCGTGCAGCCGTACTCACCGTAAGCGGATTGTATGATTTTAAACCTGTAACCTCCGGCAAATTGGCAAATTTCTCCGTCCAGTACGTCTTGTCCTTTTGATAGCGGTCCGATTGCTCATAGCTTTGCTCCACCTGAATAAAATCGAGATATGAATTCGCTGGAGCCAACGCATCTGAACCTGTACCATGCACAATATTCATATAATGCCCCGTAATTTCATTAATGGCCTGCTCCATGGTTACGCCGTCCGAAATAATATGGTGCATTTTGAAACTAAACCAGGTGTCTTCTGCCCCCAACCGCAAAATAACAAACCGATACAGCTGCGAATCCAACAAGGGGAACGGCTGTGCGTTATGATGGCTGACCCATAGCTCAGCTTCCTCCGGGGTAACCTGAAGCGTTTCTATGCTTTGAGCAGCAAACGGCTCCACATATTGATAGGGGATGCCGTCCCGAGCCGTGATTTTGATACGAAAAGAATCGTTTTGTGCAATCACCTGGTTCATTGCCTGCTGCAATGCATCTATTCGAACTGTTCCCTTGATTTTAACAGTGGTAATAATCGTGGACGTGTTGCGATTGGGATACACAAGCTCCGTGTACCAAATACGTTGCTGTGGTTGGCTTAATGCATACAATTGAACATTGTGCTGAGTCATACGTATCTCTCCTCGCGAAATAGATGTGGGTAAAAAGTAACTCCTCATAAATGACCGTCCTTGTCAAGGAACTGGTCATGCGTACCTTTTCACCGGCATTAAATTGCCAATGGCAGTCGGCAAAAGCGACCACTCCTGATATACCATTGAGATATGGGTGTCTTCGAAGAGCTGAATTTGAATAGAAACAAGCACATCTCTCTTTTTCATCACTCACACTTTCGCAGTGCAAGCTTTTTTAGTTGGGTGGACATAGTGAAATAACTCTGACTCTGGATGTATGAATATGTGCATGGAGTGAGAACATTTTTGAATTATGTTGAGAGTACATCTTGGTGGTGGGTTGTAGAATGGTTGCCGCAGTGTTAACAACGTAGTGTATCATGATGTGTGCTGTTAGAATCTTGGCTGGAGGGTATCGATGCTGCGAGATACATGAGCTGCTGCAGCGTGGTGAGGAGCGTAATTCTAGGATGAAAGGACAAAAAAATACTCACGACTGCGCTTATAACTTCCTGATTTTGTACATGGATGAAAAATGATGGTCATCGGACGAGCCAACGGGCTTCCCAGGCTGTTAAGGATATATTTCGCATACCTTAAAAATAATAGAGCTGTCTTTTGGAATACGGAAAATGATGTGAGACGGATTTACCAGATATGATGCTATGGACAGGGAATCTTGCAGTTTTGCCTATACAACTGCCATGCTGTTTCAATTACAATCAGTGCTCCCATACAGTGTCTAAAAAAGAAAACAGCTTATGTACTTATGAAGCCATTTCGGGAAGCCGTGAGGGCATGTTGTTCTGTTTGATATCCATGGAGCTTCTGTTGAACAACTTTCATGTTCTGTAAGCCATTCAGGCAAAGCCCTCATGTCGGGCAAAACAAAATAACTGGACCTTCTCAGTCAGATGGATCACGGTTTTAAAACCAAGACATGACCGAGTCGACATATAAATTTCTCATATCCTCTTACTGTCCAAAATCTCACAATAAATCCTTATATCCCTTTTTTCCTCCCAATACTTTCTAGCTATTTTAAATATACAAACTTTAAAACCGATTAGCATGGGACATAAGTTCCAAATTGATGGATTTCATGAAATCAATAAATAACCCATATTATTCTATTATTTTTATATCTTCAAATGCAAGAATTTTACTTTTTTATTAAATTGAATACTGACCATGACCCGTTAACGTGATTCAAAACAAAATTTTTGATTTTATAAATTGATAAAATCAAAATGATGTAGGTTTGCAAGAAAGTCCAAAACCCTTGTGCCAAAACAAATTTTACGTTACATACCATTAACACAAATATAACAAATCAATCCTGACATTATCCGACAAATTTCAACTTTTTCAGCAATATTCTTTAATTACCTATATCATGGAATTTATTTGCATTAAGCTGGAATAATTCAAAATTAATAACTCTTCACTTTTTAAATAGATAGTGACTTTTAATAGATCTTTTGAACCAATTTACATGCGGAATTTTCTTTAATTTTTCTCCTGAAATTTTAGTTCAGCTTAAATTCCGTCTAATTTAAGCTATAAATTTTATTTTTTAATTAATAGAAACGTTTTGATTCCCCTTTAAAAATATAAATTTTTAGAAAACTCATAACTTTGGAACTATTTTTTTCGCAAAATTTAATGAACGGAAAATACAAAATAGCAAGTCTCCATGTTGCAAGAGACTTGCTATTTTAAGGTTTTGGCGACTTGACCCTTAAGAATGAAGTGAATACTCTCACAGCGAACGTACCGGAAACATTTGTTGTGTGATGTATACTGTGTACGAATCGAATCGTTTTTGTTGCCGAGCGCATCACAACCGAGTGAGCTTCTGCCCTGTGACCAGACAGGAAACGAATCCTTTGAAACCACTCATCAGAAATCCAGACAAACCCTCGTACATCACGTCTTTTAAATGACAAGGGCTTGCCGCAGCTGTTCACATTAACCGACAGTTTTTTTACGCAAAACAATCTCATTACTGTATTCCTCGCTAAACATCCCATACAAACGAGCGCTGACAGCCCATCCTGACAATCCAAACTGTTCCGAACTGGAGATCTCCATTAATGCGCCATCCAAAGCAATAATTAAATCGCCGCTTTTTACCGTCAATGGTTGTTCGACTAATTTACCAGCTTGCACTGCCTCCGTAATGAGAAACAGCGAAACATCTCTAACCTAGCATCGTTCCCCTTTTAGTTGATCCAGCTGTTAAGTCTCTTAGCATCAAGCCAATGGAATATGTATTTTGTGGTATGAATTATTCTTCCCAGTATATTGACATAATTAACAAAAATGCTGACATCTATGTAACTCGATGTCAGCAGGCAGAAATCAGCACTGTCAATTTGCTGTAAAGATATACTACGAAGTCAACTACCTTCAGCAGAATAAGAATAGTGAATAGTTCTTCACCCATCCACCACATCTGCTTGCAAATCTGTTGCAATTTCAATCATCTTAGGCACGACAGCCTCATCGGAAATAGCCACATACACATCACCCATGTAATGACGAAAAGGTATTTCTACATCAGCATACTTCCACATGAAAAAGTCTCCCTCGATCGACATGGTGCTCTCAGCACCTTGTATGATTAGTACTCGTGAATACGAAAAGTCTGGCTGGGATGCAAAGTAATCTTTGCACTCCTCCAGGGTAATGGATTGCTCCACAGGACTTTCCTGCATGGAACGGGTGATTCGAAAACGCTGGTTCATTGATCTGCCTCCACAATTATGATTAAAAAATTCTGGCTTTCATACCTTATAATGTCCACATGCTGCTGTCAATTTCGTTGGAATTATATGGATATTTAATATGCTTTCAAGCATTTACTTTTAAGATGCATGTTCAAACTGACTATTGTATAGATCGGCATAGAAGCCGCCTTTAGCCAACAATTCCTCATGGTTACCCATTTCGATAATGTCACCGTCCTTCATGACCAGAATCAGATCCGCATTCTTGATCGTCGAAAGTCGGTGAGCAATCACAAAGGAGGTTTTCCCCACAGTCAGCTGGTCCATCGCTTGTTGAATCAGCAATTCCGTACGCGTATCGACCGAGCTTGTGGCCTCATCCAGAATGAGCATGGGTGAATCTTCAATCATGGCTCTTGCAATGGTAATCAATTGCTTTTGACCGGCAGAGAGATTGGCTTTGTCATCCAGCACTGTATCATAGCCCTGCGGCAGTGTTTTAATGAAGCTGTGCAGACCCACCGCTCTACATGCAGCTTCCACCTGCTCATCGGTAACATGATCTTTGGAAAAGACGATATTGTCACGAATCGTTCCTTCGAACAGCCAGGTATCCTGAAGCACCATACAGAATAATTCATGAATATTTTCGCGCGTTAATTGGCTAATCGGGGTGCCGTCAATGTAGATTTCTCCATCGTTCAGCTCATAAAACCGCATGAGCAAATTCACGAGCGTGGTCTTACCAGCGCCTGTCGGACCGACAATGGCAATTTTCTGACCAGCTTCAGCTTTCATGGAGAAGTCCTTGATGATCATACGATCTGCATTATAGCCGAAACGGACATGTTTGAATTCGACATCCCCTTTGGCAGTGTCCAGCTTTATGGTCTTGTGACGCTCATCTGCCAATTCTTCTTCACCCAGAAATTCGAATACACGTTCACTGGCGGCAGCCGCCGACTGCAGATTGGTTGCGGCCTGTGCCAGCTGCGACAAGGGCTGTGTAAACAGACGAATATACACCATGAAGGCGACAATAGTTCCAATAGTTATAGTCTGTTGGTTGACCAGCAAAGCTCCCACGACACAGACCGCGACATAACCAAAATTTCCAATGAACATCATGACTGGCATCATCAGACCAGACATGAATTGGGACTTCCATGCATTTGTATATAAGCGGCTGTTAATGCCATGAAACACTTCCTTGGCTGCTTGTTCCCCGTTATATACCTTGACTACGTTATGACCAGCATAAGTTTCTTCGATATGACCGTTGATCTGGCCAAGCTCCGCTTGCTGTGCAACAAAGTATTTCTGTGAATGCTTCATAATCACGCTCATCAGGCAAAAGCCGATCAGCGTAGCTATAATTCCGGTAACGGTCATGATCCAGTTCGTATACAGCATCATAATCAAGGCGCCCACGAAGGTAGCCAGCGCACTGACAAGCGTGCCGAGACTGTTGTTTAACGTTTGTCCAATGGTATCGACATCGTTGGTTACACGGCTAAGCACATTACCGTAACTCGTAGAGTCAAAATACTTCAAAGGCATATGATCGATTTTTCGAGACAGTTCTGTCCGCATCTTCTTTGTAAGACGCTGTGAGACGGTTGCTGTAATGAAGCCCTGGAAATAGTTAAAGATAAGACCAAATCCATATAAAAGCGCCAATACAAGAACAATCTTCTGAACAGCACTTACATCAATCCCGGTAACGATTCCTTCCTGAATCAGGTTGGCAATATCGCTGAGCTTATCGGGGCCAATCACGTTGAGGGTGGAGCCGACCAGGGCCAGTACCATAGCTAGTATAATCATAGGCACATAGGCCTTGCTGTAGGATACAAGCTGGCTGATGGTCTTTTTAAAATTATTCGCTTTTTCACCAGTACCCTTGCCCCCCGCGGGTCCTTTACCCATGGGACCTCGCTGATTCATTTTCATTTGCTGGCTGTCGACGGTGTGTTCATTCTTATCCATGTATGAGTTCCTCCTTCGAAAGCTGCGAATATGCGATTTCCTGATAGGTGCTGCAGTTCGTCATCAGCTCTTCATGCGTGCCGCTCCCTACAATCTCTCCCTGGTCCAGCACGATAATCCGATCAGCGTCTTTGATAGTACCTATGCGCTGACCAACGATAAGTGTCGTAGCGTGGCCGGTTTCTTTTTTGAGAGCGGAGCGCAGAATCCGGTCTGTTCTGTAGTCTAATGCCGAGAAGGAATCATCGAAAATATAAATTTCCGGCTGACGGTAGATGGCACGCGCAATGGACAGCCGCTGCTTTTGACCACCCGAAACGTTCGCTCCACCTTGCGAAATTCTACCCTGATATTGACCATCCATTTTTTCGACAAACTCCGTTCCTTGAGCAATACCAACGGCTTCTTTAACGAGTTTCTCCGAAGCTCCTGCTCTTCCGTTATCGCCATACGAAACGTTGGATACAACCGTACCGTGGAACAGTACAGCTCTCTGGGGGACATACCCGATTTTGTTATGGAGTGCCTGCTGATTATAGTCCCTGACATTCACACCATCCACGAGTACCTCTCCCTCGGTCACATCATAGAAACGGGGAATCAGATTGATCACGCTGGTTTTTCCGCTGCCTGTAGCGCCAATAAAGGCAACCGTCTCGCCTTGTTTCGCCGTAAAGCTAATGTTGCGAAGCACGGCCTCCTCCGCGTCCGGATATTTGAAGCTGACATTACGGAATTCCACTTGCCCCATAACGCTCTCTTCTCCAGTCGTCTCATGCCCGTTAACGATGCTGGATTCGGTATTCAAAACCTCCATGATCCGTTTGGCAGAGATCGAGGCGCGAGGCATCAGAATGAATATCATACTTACCATCATAAAGGCCATAACCACCTGCATTGCATAAGAGGAGAATACAACCATATTGGAGAACAACGTGATGCGGTCTGGTACGGCCGCCCCGTTAATCAGGTAAGCGCCGATACAATAGATAGAGACACTCAGACCTGACATAATAAAGGTCATACCTGGGCCAATCATCGTCATTAATCGGTTCGCGAACAGGTTTGTATTCGTCAACTCAACGTTAGCCTGCTCGAACTTCTCCTGCTGATACTGATCTGCATTATAAGCGCGTACTACCCGAAGTCCGATCAGATGCTCACGTGTTACCCTGTTCAGATTATCGGTGAGACGCTGGATTCTCTGAAAACTTGGAAGAGCGAAAACAACAATGACACTTAGCATTAGAATCAGAACAGCCACGGCCGCTCCTGTGGAGGCGGTCCACTGCCAGTTTTTATCCGCAATCTTCACAATAGCCCATACGGCCAGAATAGGTGCCTTGATGATCACCTGCAGCCCCAGCGCAACCACCGTTTGAATCTGCGTAACATCGTTCGTGGAGCGGGTAATGAGGCTTGCCGTCGAAAAGCTGTTCATCTCTTCCATAGAAAAGGATAAGGTCTTGTCAAAGACCATCGCACGCAGACGCATAGCCAGCCCAGCAGCCACCTTTGCCGCGAAATAGCCCACAATAATAGATGCAATCATACTGCCGACGGCACAAAACAACATGTAACTGCCGGGAATCAGCAGTTCGGACACAGGCGTTCCTTCCGTTTGCAGCTTGGTCGTAATTTCCGCCATATAATCAGGCAGCTTCAGATCAAGCCATACCTGCACAACGATGAAAGCTAGGCTGCAAAGTACGAGCATCCATTCATTTTTCTTGAGATATTTGAATATCTTTAGCATTCTGTTGCTCTCCTTTTATCTGATAGTCTTTGATGTTTGGTGAAGTATGGTGCGTCCTGCATCTGCATAGAAGTTCAGCTTCTAGAGACAATAAGCTTAATGAGTCGAATCAGTTCTTTAGCATCCTCTTCGTCTAACTTTCGAAGAACATTCTCGGTCCATGCAATTCCTTCATTATGCCTATCAATCATAAATTGCTTACCTGAATCCGTAATGAATACAATCACCTTACGTTTGTCGTTGACATCAGTACGCCGTACAACTAGCCCTTTCTTCTCCAGACTCTTCAGTGCCGTTGCTACCCGTCCCGTACTGACGGACAAGTATTCGCTCAAGTGGCCAGAGGTAACCCCGTCCTTATTGAAATTCAGACAAATGAGAATCCCCATTTCGCCACGTGAGAAGTGCCCTCGTTCCTCTAATGCCGGTTTCCGCGATTTGACGATATACTCGAATAGTTCTGTCGCTAATGATTTATAATCCAATGGTCACAACACCTTCTCGCTAATACCTTATAGTATGAGATAATTAATCTTATAGTATAAGATAATAATAATGTCGAGTCACAAAGTCAATTAGAGAAAATATGGAATACAAAAAAATCCTCCGTAACTAGCTTGTATCTTTACCAATTTTTCTACACAAAGTCCAATGTAAAAACATCAGAGCTAAAACTGAATCTCTTCTTATGTATCTTCCTCTGAACATCTTCATTATTGTTTGTAAGGTGAAGTTCTACATGCCGTACTTTGATGAATCGTCTGGTCATCGATTCCGCCCACAGATTCAAAGCATATTCGGCAATCTTACGCACTTCTCCCGCCACAATCGGAAACCTTCTTCCATGCTCCTGCCCAGGCAGCCAGCAAATTGGTTTGAGCAACAATATTCTGGATGCTCTCTGTGATCGCAGAGCTCATTAATTAGACCTTTTGTAGAGTACCTTGATAGAGTACTTTACAGAAGGTCTAAAGGACGTACTTTTTTTGCTTAATCGATTCGAATCGTTTTACTGACCCAAGCAGGCTCAATCAGTAATGTGTACAGTCAGTCTTAAAACCCTGTAGTATACTGTGTAGGGATTGCAGTTTCTTTTTTCAATTTTGATGCGGCTTCCAGTGACCAATAAGGATTTCTCAACATCCCTCTACCCACAGCAACCAGATCGGCCTCTTCATTACCGATAACTGCATTCGCCAAAATTGGATCTTCCAGTCTTCCAACGGCCATCACCGGAATATCCAGAGCTTCTTTGATATCTTTTGCCAAGGGGACTTGATACGCTGCGTGAGTTCCTGGTCTGCCCCATGCAGCTATAGGTCCCTCACCGCCAGATGAAATATCAAACATATCTACTCCTGCCTTTTGATATTCCTTGGCAAAAGCAATGCTTTCCTTAATACCATATCCACCTTCTACATATTCTTTGGCAGAAATACGCATCAACAGCGGCATATCTTCCGGCATTTCGCCCTTCGCTGCCTGAATGATCTCCCGACCAAAAAGGGTAAGATCTTTACCATATTCATCTTCCCGTTTGTTCGTAAGCGGCGAATGAAATTGATGAATCAAATAGCCATGTGCACCATGAATTTCAATGCTGTCGAATCCAGCCTTAACAGCGCGAGCTACAGCAGCACGAAATTTTTCAACGAGTCCTTTAACCTCTTCTGTTGTAAGCGCGCGAGGTTGTTTTGAATTTTCATCAAATGCAATAGCAGATGGTGCTACAGGGACTTCAGCATCTTCCGCCTTGCGTCCGGCATGCGCGATTTGGATTCCCACTTTGGCACCGTAGCTGTGACAAGCATCTACAATCCGTTTGAGAGCAGGAATCTGCTCATCTGACCATAAACCAAGATCAAAATCGGAGATACGACCATCTGGCTCTACATCTGTCATTTCAATTATGATAAAACCAGCTCCGCCTACCGCCCGGCTAACGTAGTGTATATAATGCCAATCTGTGGCGACCCCATCCTTTTTGTCAACCGAATATTGGCACATTGGAGGCATAACTACGCGATTTTTCAATTCCAAACCTTTAATTGTATAGGGACTAAATAAATCTTTCATGTAAGAAAGACTCCTCTCTGATTTATATTATGAAATGCATCAATAAAATGCATGCACAAGCATATACATTAACATGTTTGTTTCATTTGTCAACTCTAGGTATGATTTCAAAGCTTCAAAGTAATTGGTGCAAATAATTCTTTATTGTTTGGATTCACACTTGATCCTCATCTTCAGATTTTTTGCAATGCTTCGACAACTGAATCGTCACCAGTAATCAGATCAAATGCTCGCTTGTATGTGTTCCCCTCATCTAAAGCTGCCACAATGGCACGGGCTACATCCTCACGTGGGATACTGCCATAGGTGATATTCTCCGCGGCAGCCACTTTTCCCGTACCGATTTCATTCAAAAGAATCCCCAGTCTTATGATTGTGTAGTTCAAACTGCTGCTTTCCAGCTATGAGTAATGGCTATACTTGAGACAAAAGTTATTCTTACATTCCTAAAATTTTTAGTTATAAGTGATACTTTCTTGCTTTATAACTGAGACTTTTTACGTTTTTTTTGGATTATAACTGAGACTTATCCTCCAACAATAACATAATCACACCCTAATATGATCACTCGTCATTCTATAACTGTGAAGAGAAATGAGAACCAGTAGATTCCGAAGCCCAACCGCCGATGACAAATTGACATCGGACAATCTGTCCGATATAATCAAAACAAAACGGACAAACTGTCCGGATTTATAATATAAAGGGTGAAACTAGGATGAATATCAAAAAGTTGTATTTTTTACCTGTAGGTGAATGTTTCCTAGATCAATCGGCAGTTAATCGAACCCTTGCCCCCGGGAAATTAGTCGGAATGCCTGTGTGGTCTTTTCTATTGGAAACGACCAGCGGGCCGATACTCATCGATACGGGAATGCCCGACGCTTTTATCAACAATCCCGATTACTACAAGGGGACTAGACGTGAAGGGCGCGTCGTCCCCAACATGTCTGACGGCGACTCGATCGTAAATGTGTTAAAGCGTGTAGGTTATCGACCTGACGATATTCAAATGGTCATTAGCTCCCATTTACACTTGGATCATTCTGGGGGAAACGGGCATTTCCGCAATACGCCGATCCTTATTCAAAGGGCAGAGTATGATGCGGCCATAAACAATGAGGATTACTCTCCATTAGAGTGCAGGCTGCCCGATTTACAATATCAAATCATTGAGGGTGACCATGAATTGATTCCGGGGGTTCAAATTTTATTCACTCCGGGTCATTCCCCTGGCCATCAATCAGTCCTTGTCACAACGGAAAAGTCGGGTCCAGTGCTACTGACAATTGATGTTGCTTATACTCGGGAGAACTTCGAGAATAGCGTACCGTTCTTGACATTCGATCAAGAGATGGCTGCCAAATCGATTACTCGCATGCAGGAGTTAATTCAGGATGTTCGGCCGTCCTATGTTTTCTTAGGACACGATAGAGATCAGGCGCAAAAATGCCGCACCTTTCCTGACTTCCTGTAATGGAGGGACAGGCTATGGATACTCAATCAATGGCTTTATCCGGCAATGAGCGGAAATTAATGGGGACACTTTGCTTGCTCATTATTTTCGGAAACATCAATATGACCATGTTTAATTTGTCTATACCTTCGATTTCCGCTGACTTTGCCCTGACCTCCTCGCAGGTGAGCTGGGTTATGGTCGGTTACAGCATTTTGATGGCTATCGGCGCCGGTACTTACGGCAAGTTAACGGAGTCCTTTTCCTTTCGCCAGCTGTATGTCATTGGTTTAATCCTTTTAGCTTTCGGCTCTATGATCGGCTTTTTTGCAGCTTCATACTTGCAAGTCATCATTGGGAGACTGCTGCAGGCAGCAGGGGCCTCATCCATCTCTCCCCTGTCTTATGCGGCAGTAACCCTGTATTTTAAGCCTACAGTCAAGGGACGGGTGCTGGGAACCTTATCCGCCACAATTGCCTTTGCTTCCGGCTTCGGGCCTGTGTTCGGCGGTTTCGTGGAGCAATACTTTGGCTGGCGTGCTTTGTTCATCGTGTCCAGTCTGAGCCTATTTGTTATCCCTTTGATATTCAAGTATGTTCCTGACAAGAAACACGACCGCGGTTCATTCGATTTTCTCGGAGCTGTTTTGTTCTCCGCGGGACTGGCGTTGGTATTGCTAGGGGTTACGAACTATTGGTTTATGCTCATTGCAGGAGCAGCAGTTCTTCTATGGTTCGGTACTCATATTCAGAAAAAAGAACATCCATTTATCGATGCATCTTTCATGAAAAATGCTCCTTACCGACGAATTCTAGGGATTGGATTCCTTACCTTCGTATGCAACACGGGGTTAACCTTTACTCTTCCTGTCATGATGAAGAATTCCTTTCATTTACCAACTAGTAAAATCGGTCTGCTGATGCTTCCCGGTGCCGCCTGTGCAGCCTTGCTCGGATCCCGGATCGGAGGTTGGACAGATCGTTTCGGAAGCTCCCGCGTGCTTGTCATATCGCAAAGTCTCGTCATCAGCGGATTTATACTACTGGGGGTATCCGTACATTTGCCGCCATGGATCGACGCTTTATTGATCATTATCCTTATGATTGGATTCAACGGTGTCCTCACCTCTAGCAGCAATTTAGTTTCGACGACACTCCGTTCGGCTGAGCTGGGTGTAGGGATGGGTATTTTCACACTGGCCTATCTCCTAGGCGGAGCATTCGGCCCTGCGCTGGTCGGCCGACTGATTGATCTAAAGATGCCTTTTTCTGTTGTTTATTTTACCATTTCCCTGTTGGCAATCCTGACATACTTATTCGCAAGAAAAGCAAATCGTAGCGGAAGCTATGGTAATTAGTTTGGTAGACTTACGACATGTCCGAAAGAGACGGAGGATGAATAGATGAGTAAATTAAATTTCCAACTGTCCTTTGCTGCTATTCATGAGCTGGCCGAGGGGATCCGAACAAGGGAAATATCCCCGGTAGAGATTACAGAACATGCGCTTCACCGCATCGAACGTTTGAATCCGAAACTGAACGTTTTCGTTACCCAAACGTCCGAACTGGCGATTGAACAAGCGAAGCAATCGGAACGCGATATTATGCATGGTCGGTACAAAGGGCCCCTTCACGGGATTCCCATCGTTCATAAGGATCTATATTACACTAAAGGGATCCGAACAACTGCCGGTTCAAAAATATTGAACAGCTTCGTCCCCGATTACGATTCGACGGTTGCAGCTAAGCTACATGAGGCTGGAACAGTTCTGCTAGGCAAAGTACAGACTCACGAGTTCGCTGCGGGATTGACAACAACTAGCCCGCACTTCGGTCCTTGCCTCAATCCGTGGAACACTGAACTTGTAACGGGAGGTTCAAGCGGCGGCTCGGCTTCTGCTTTAGCGGCTGGACTTACTTATCTGGGCACAGGCTCGGATACCGGAGGTTCGATCCGCATACCCGCTGCTTTGTGCGGTGTCGTAGGGATGAAGCCGACGTACGGTCGGGTCAGTCGGTATGGTATCATTCCAATGGCCTGGTCATTGGACCACTCGGGTCCGTTGACCCGCTGTGTCATGGATGCGTCCCTGTGCTTGGATGTGATGTCTGGCTTCGATCCAAAGGATGAATCGACTGTCGATCTGCCTGCGCCAGGTATCAAGATGTATCCGAATGGTCTCAGGGGTGTGCGTATCGGATTGCCGACAAGCTACTATTACGAGGATTTGATGCCGGAAGTGGAAGCTGCGATGAAGGCCGCTATCAATAAATTCCGAGAACTGGGAGCAGAAATCATCGAAGTTAGCCTGCCCCTGATCAAACATGTTAGAAGTGCGACGATGGCCATTATGATGACGGAAATGTACTCGTACCACGAGAAGTGGCTTGAGACAGAATTGGAACAGTATGGACCGGACGTCCGAATGTTTCTTGAAAGCAGTAGAGATATTCCGGCTTCCATTTACCTTCAGTCTCAGCGGGCCCGGCAACTAATTGTCAATGATTTTTTGAATGCATTGTCCGGAATCGACATCTTGTTGACGCCGGCAACACCGATCACTGCGCCGCGTGCAGATGATGATGCTAGTGTATTCAGATTGAACTCATTTACGGTTCCGACCAATTTGACTGGCTTGCCTAGCCTGAGCATGCCTTGCGGCTTCTCACCTTCCGGTCTGCCGATTAATATGCAATTGATTGGCCGCCCCTTCGAAGAAGCGACAGTACTAGGTATCGGCAATACTTATGAAATGAATACAGACTGGCACAAGAGACATCCGGATTTGTAAGCCTGACTATATTTGATGGAGGGTAATCTATGGATCAAAAGCAACTTAACTCTGAAGTTAGCAGGAAAGCATCAACCGAAACCGGAACAGATACGACGAGCGACAAGAAAAAAGCATACGAGCAGTTTATTCATACGATCGCAAGTTTAAAGGAACTGGACCTATCGGGCATTGAACCGCATTTGCCTCCAATTTACAAAAAGCACTATACCAAGAAATAAAAAAAAGCTCATCGGTCACCCAAATGAATGTATTTTTAATTTTTCACGAAATGTATTATAATATGAAGACGGACAACATGTCCTATACACGAAAAACGGACATATTGTCCGTTTTTCGTGTTAAATAACAGTTAAATTAATGATGAAGGGAGATGTTTATGATGAATTCAGAATCGCAATCTGTCTCTCTGAAAATTCCCAGAGAGGAGTTAAACCGAAGACGAATTTTGGCGGCGGCTAGAGAACTTTTCATCAAAAACGGTGTTGACAATGTCAATATGCATCAGATTGCGAAGACTGCTGGAGTAGGACAAGCAAGCCTATACCGCCGCTACTCGGATAAGGGCGACATATGTCAGGAGATCGCGTATGAAGAATACCAACCTTTGTTTGATGAAGTTCAAGCATTTCTTGATCAGTCCCCAGAAACCGCTGCCTTGGACCGGCTTTACCATGTAATCGTAAGATATGTATCTTTTTTAGAAGCGAAAGTTCCTTGGCTCTGTGAGGTCAGCCGGGCCTCAACCGGGCATCGTCCGTTACAATCTCCGTTATGTCAATGGATGCGCAATATAAGCAGAAATCTGCTAAATGAGGCCGTTGAACAGGGAGACGTATCCGGGGTGGACATTTCATATACTATTGAAGCCCTGCTGGCCGTGCTTCACAATATCGATTACCATCTCCAAGATGAAGGCTTTACAAGCCAACGAGTTCTTGATGGATTACACCGCATATTTATTGAAGGTTTAAGAGCTAATAGACATTAAATGAGGGGCTGGCCACAAAGCCACATAACATGGATGAGAGATAGTCCTGCGTAACCCCTCTTTTTATCTCATAATGGTATATTGAATGTACAAAGAAACCATATCCTTTCAAATGGTCGGGTGGCACCTCCATTTTACCCAGGAACGGTTTCTTATTGTTTTACAATTGGAGAACAGGACGTCCCTAGTCATTTTTATGACTTATGGGACAACCCTTTTTTTCTGCCAATGGCTGCTATGCGAATTGTCCGGATCGGACTTCCATGGCACGCTCTCCTTATTCGGTCTTCTTATCATCAGCAGCGCTCTTTCGTCTACTTCCTGTAGGCTTCGTAGCAGCAGGCTTAATTACAAGACCTGTTACATCATCAATCACCTGCATATCCAAGCGTGTATGATCCATCTGAATAATATCCAACCTATATATGGCCTCTCTGTTTGCATAGCCACGGGCGACTTCATCATAAATAGTCTTAGCCTTATTTATATTTCGAAGTCTTTCTACTGCCTGTTTATCAATTCGGTCAATAATATCGGAGATTGTGCTATATTTAACTTCTGCTTCGTTCACCTTCGCGCATCTTCGTTCTACTAATCTATGTATTGTTGCTTTCGATACACGATATTTATTTAGGTAGTCCCTTTCAAGATTTTCTTTTAATATTTCAATTTGCTTATCAGTAAGACGGACAAGAATAGTATCCAGTACAATTTCTTGCCGTTCTGGATGGCAAATTGTCATCACTTTGTTATCTTTTCTTCCTGTGTATCCTTTTCCTTTATTTGATATTAATCTCTCAAGTCCTCTGGATATCGATGCGTCTTCGTATTTTCTATAATTTGCCAAAATGCGCATAATGGTTGCCCTGGATCCGCCAAACTTTTTCACAATTTTAGAGATTAACTCTTCTTGCTTAAGTTTAAACACTTCTTCATCCTCATGAAGAAGTTCCTTATATTTATCATTAAATTTTGACACGGCTTGAATATTACCATTCTTTATCTTTTCGAGTAAAATCAGCGGCTGTATCAGATCAAAACGTTTACTGACCTCGTCTCTTTTTTTCGGATCTAATTTTGCAAGTACATTATCGTATGACTTCTTCTCTTGTTGCTTCTCAAGTTTCATCGAGGCTTCCGGTACAAAAGTCGGGTGATTCACTAAATCAGTAAAAAATATCTCTAGATCCTCACCATCAGGCCTCCTTAGCCACACATGAGGGGGATTTATGGTAACCACCTTGAACTTTTTCCCATAAAGACAATACTAAGCATATATCCTGATTTGGTTAAATGCATACAACATTCCTCCATCTATTTTTTCTACTTGGGGGTTCACCTGTGTGTTTAGTGATATTATGCTACGGGATGAAATAAGCTCGTTGAGATTGGTGATTAATGTTCCTTTTGCGATGAGGTGATAAATCAATGGTTTAATTAAGAGGGGATCTGTATTGTTTACGAATGTGGAGGCAAGATGGTCAACTGGACAAGACCCAAATACACTGAAGTCGATAGATAACAGGGTTATACCATTGTGAATAGTACTTTCTCTCTTTTAAAAAACCTTTCAAAAACTTAAGGTTACGGGACAGAGATATCGGAGGTGTTTTTGGGAAAACTACTTGATATTTCCAATCCTTTTTTGATGCGCATGTTCTACAATATTTATTACCCAATTCTGTTCGATCATTGTTTCGTTCTTCTTTGGGCTCCAGTTTTATTTGATAAAGTAATGGAATATGCCCTTGCCTAAAAACCAAAACATCAGGAACATGGAACCATTATGATAAGCATTAGCTTGTTCTTGTTTCCTAACCATCGCACGGACTGTGTGTTCTTTGTTTTCTTTCAAAAAATGGATAAGATGTTGTCCAATTTGTCCATTTGAACCTACCACCAAAACCTTCACCTAATCACTCCTCATTATTATATTTTTTCCTTTCCCATTAACTTAAATCACCTTTCTTGGCTGTAAGGTCGATCATCTTGTTCTAATTAAACATTAAGTAACCGAATGGTTTAGTGAATACAAATATTGATTGCTTATTCTCCAGAAAAAATACGTCGATGATTTGAATAAACTTTGGTTCATCTTTGCTTTCTAAGTTCTCATTCTTCGGTACGTTAAACTTTGAGCGCTTCTGGTATCTACTAGGAAGCGCTCGTATTGTATATTAATTTTGATGTGGAGGAAAATCTATATTCTCATGCTCTCCATAAAAAAGCTCAATGCGTTGGACACCCACTTTTTGGGATGAAGAACAAGCTGAATTTCCAGCTTGAGCTCGGCATGCTCAAAGGGTAACACCTTTAACTCTTCCCGTTCAATCTCTTCCAGCGCAGCCATTAGAGGTAGAATGGATATACCCTCTCCAGTCTTGATGCTCCGTTTGATCGCTTCCGGATTACCCAGCTCCAGACTCACGCGATAGGTGATTCCATTTGCTCGAAGCACTCTCTCCAGCAGTTGTCTGTAGTTGCACGTATGCTCGGGCATGATCCACTCCGCATCAACCAGATCATTCAGGTCGATTTGCTCTTTAGCGATAAGCGGATGGTTCGGATGGACAATCAGCACAAGCGGTTCTTCTCGAATGGTAATCCACTGCAACGCCGGATTGCTTGAATCGTCCGCGAGGATCAACCCAACATCGGCCTCCCCTTCCCTCACCTGGTGCAAAATCATCTCTTCGCGATCCGTATGCAATCGTATGTTCAGATCTGGGTATTCTTTGCGAGTCGCCTGCATATACGGCGGCAGAAAATACGAAGCGATGGAATCCATAGTACCGATCGTCATGGAGCCTCCGCCCTGCTTGGCCAATTTTTCTTTCGATTGCTCGAAAAGCTCCAGCATTTGTCCAGCAAGCTTGAACAGCTCTTCTCCGGCGGAGGTAAGACGAATCTTATTGTTATTGTAGCGCTCGAACAATTTAACTTGATATGTTTTCTCCAGCTTTTGAATCTGGGTCGTGACGCTGGATTGTGCGTAACCGAGCACTTCTGCTGCTCTTGTAAAGCTTTCACGAATGGCAACTTCCCGAAATGTTTGAAGATAAATGAAATCCAATCTGGCCACCCCATCGAAAATTTTGATTAGAATCATCGTTTATTATAGATAACTCTGATGCTGTTTCCTATGTTACATTAGATTTAATTCAACGGGAAGGGATAACTGATGATGATGAACGAACAACATATTCATGGGATTTTCATACCGCTGATTACACCTTTTACGCGTGACTATAAGCTGGACATCGATTCGTACCGGAAGTATGTTACCTATCTTGCAGGCCATGACATCCAGGGTCTGGTCGTTAACGGTACGACAGGAGAGTCGCCAACCGTATCCTGGGATGAAGTGAAGCTGATGGTACATGTGACGCAGGATGTTCTGAAGATCATGAACAAAACCATTCCGATCGTTATTGGCACGGGAACGAATGATACCTATTCAACGGTGCATCGGACGGAAATGGCGGCTGAATTAGGAGCGGATGCAGCCATGGTGGTCACTCCGTATTACAACCGGCCGACGCAGGAAGGAATATTGGAGCATTTCCGTGTCGTATCTCGTGTAGGCCTGCCTGTGCTAGTATATGAGATTCCGGTTCGCACGGGTAGTCGCATGACAATAGATACAATTCGCAAAGTGCTGGACCTGGATGGCATAATTGGGCTCAAGGACAGCACGGGCGGTCTTGATCTGCTCTTAAAATTGGCCCAGTACGAGACCAAGCCTGTCCTCTGCGGAGAGGATGCCTATTTCCATGCCATGCTATGCCAGGGGGCTACCGGTGGTATGCTTGCATCCGCTCATCTCCATATCCAGAAGTATGTGGATATATACCAACGTTTTGTGGCTGGCGACATGAACGGGTCGCGAGACAGTTTTATGCTACTAGAACCGATGATCCAGCATGTATTTGCAGAGCCAGCCCCGGCCGCGATCAAGTGGTGGCTTACCCAACAAGAGATTATTGCCGCCGAGCAATTGCGTCTGCCACTTATGCCCCTGTCGGATCAGGTGAAGCAGGGTCTCCTGAATTCAATCATATCCTGATAAATCAGCTTATCTCAGACTCCCCAATCATAACGTAGAAGAAGCATCTCCTGGACAGGAGATGCTCAGAGTGTCGAGAAAGTCCAGAGGACTTTTCGACAATTCTATTTTTATATGGGGAGACGCATCTTTTAAAACAAAAATCGATTTAAAACGATCTGAGGACCCTAGTTTTTAGACCACTAAGACAGTTTTAAACCCCCTGCAAAAAAACAGGGGGTTTCTCGACAGCCTGAGCATCTCCTGGACAGGAGATGCTTCATTTCTTAGCCGGAACAGGCAGCCTTTAGAAAAACGAATTTAAGAAGATACCCTCTATAGTAGAACGCTGTAAATTACTGGTCCAAAATAAGTGAAGATGTATGTGACGCATAGCAATTTGGTGTTTGTAGACGCTGTCATCAGGAAAACATTTTTTACAAGTCCCGCTATCTGCATTGGGTTGTCTATAAGCGAAATTATTGCAAAAAGAGGGCTGCCGATGAATTTCACCGACAGTCCTTCTCTTTCAAGCAGTATACTCATCACTCCTATTCGCTGGACAGCTCCTTGAGCGATTTGACTTTACCATGGGGATGCTGCTCTTGCTTTCGTGACTTCCAGGCTGCTTCTTTCCTTTTCTTCTGGTGAGCCATAACAGATATCCTCCTTTGGAAATTGTGATGTATACTACTTTCTTAAGTTGTCATTTCTCAGCTCTGTTCATTCATAAAACTAAATTCGTTGAATTTTCTCCTACATATCACAATCCCAAATATAGGATGTCAAAATCGCTTAATCATAAAAATGCACTCACGCACTTTATGTTTGCGGGGGTGTATTTTTGTGATTAAGCAGATCATTGTTCTATTATAATCCATGTATGAACTTACTTATTTAAAATAGGTATCTCTCCAAGCAGATTCTTTAAATTAATAGCATCCCACGGCATATGCTCTGTTATACCTAATCCAACTACATCTGTTTCTTCAGATAGTTCTTTAATCAGATTAAGTAGCTGAGGCATTTGCATTGTTCCCGCAGGAGAAAAATTATAGGGCGCTTCAGGGTTGGCGAACAGTAAAGAACGAAATGCTTTTGGGTCAAGCACATCTAAATCAAGGTGAATAGCTAGATGCTTAATGCCACTTTCTTTAATCCACTCTCTAATAGATTCAGTACTATTCGTTAACTCTTTGGTTCCTGCAGTTTTAATCCCTAGTCTTTGAATCACTTCTGTGTCTGATTCTGCAGGAGCTATACCTAGTCTTTGAAACGCTTCTGAAATGGCTTCTGTTTCTTGTTCTGTAGGAGCCGCTAATCCCGCGATAAAGACATTTTCAGGTTTTAGTGGGATTTTCACATGTTTTGCGAACTCCTCATCTCCTTCTCCCAAAAGATTTCCGAGCGGTAATGTATGTCCGTTATCATAGCCCACATATCTAACTAAATCACTGTGAGCATCGATCCAAATTAAACCTAATTCCCCACCGTATCGTTCGTTCAAATAGGCAAATGGAGCTTGTTCCACTAAGCAGTCACCACCAAACATTACAATACGATCTGGCTTATGAGCATCAATGATATGCTGAGCAGCCTCTAACTGTTCAAGTAGCTGTTTTCTCCCATTCATACCGTTTTCGTTTTCAAGCGGAGTACCGTTATAAGCTTGAATGGGAACATGAATAAGGGGTTGATCATTATCCGGAGCTAGCCAAGCAAGCAGTTCGGCTCCAAAAGAGTAATTAGGATTGTTTCCCCCTTGCCATTGTGGCATTAACAGACGTATTGTTTTTTCAGTCATGTTTTTCTCTCCTTTACTTCAAAAGTAAGGTTAGTATAAACTGAACACAAATAAAAACGTAGTACGCACTATTTTGATAGGTACTACCCGAAAGGATATTGTAAACATGAGTATGGCTGAATTTAAAGGTAAAGTTAAAAACATTCAAGATACACCTTTTGGTTATACAGTTTCACTGATTGGTGGTAAATGGAAAATGGTTATTATTTATCTCCTAGCCGAAAACCGAACAGTTCGCTTTAATGATCTGAAAAGACAGATAGGGGCTATTACTTATAAAACATTGAGTTCACAACTAAAAGAATTGGAAGCGGATGGTCTGGTGAATCGGAAAGAATATCCTCAAGTTCCCCCTAAAGTCGAGTACAGTCTCACAGATAAAGCAGAAACGCTATTACCTGTTTTGGAAGGGTTATGTGAGTGGGGAACAAAAAACCAAAATAATTAAATCCAGTTTTCTAATAAAAAGCCTGTATGCGAAAAGTTGTCCTGTTTTCCAACATTGCTATTCCAAGTTTAAACTCTCTAGTTAAGTGAATCCAGCAATGGCTGAACAACAGCATGCAGCCGTTCTGCAAATTCTATTATCTTAATTATCGCTTCAAGCCAGATTTATTTCCCGAATCACTTCAAGCGGAACCTTCGGTTTTCGGTCTTCCGTCAACAACCCGTTGACTTCCTGCTGTACATCGGTTACCTGTGTATAGCAATAGCCCGAGAGATAGGGGGTCGCTTTAATTGCTCCGGTGATTGCACAGAAACGTTCGATAAAAGCTTCGACTGAATCCACCTGGTTTCCGTATCCCCAGCCCTTGTCCGTCTGGAAGGCAATGCCGCGAATTCGCTTATGATAATCGGTTGTCCTCGGTAGGCATATCCTTCTGCAAAGGCATATTTCCAATTGTTAAAGGAGATGCTGTTGTTTACGATGCTTTCCTTGTCCTGATATCGCTCCAAAAACTCTTCGCCCGTCTCCACATAATCATGAAGGGTCAAAATATCCGAGACCGTATGCTCCCAACCGTCATTGGTAACCACCGGACGATACGGATCAATCGTCTTCGTCAGATGATAGATGGTTTGCGTGAACTGCTGCTGCCTTACATCATGTCCAATGGTCGATATGCCCCACGATTCATTGAACGGGACCCAAGTTATGATGCTTGGATGATTGTACTGCTGCGGCACGATTTCCAGCCATTCCTTCGTAAAGCGGCTAACCACCTGATCATTGAACTCAAAGGTCGACGCCATTTCTGACCAGACGAGCATGCCTTTCACATCACATCAATATAAAAAGCGAGGGTCTTCCAGCTTCATATGTTTACGAACCCCGTTATATCCCATCGCGGCTATTTTATCGATATCTTCGATAAGAGCTTCTTCAGAAGGGGGGAGTCAGATGAGTTTCCGGCCAATAGCCCTGATCTAGAATCAGCCGCTGGTAAAAGAGGGCCATTATTCAATAGAATCTGCCCGTTTTCAATCGATATTTTCCGCATGCCAAAATAAGAATACACCCTGTCGCTCTCTTTCTCATCCTCATACAGAGCAAACTCTACATCGAACAAATTTGGCGATTCCGGTGACCACAAGCACTGCTTCCATGGACCACACGCTTCATGAAATACATGGACCTCTACCGTTATCCAGGGCCTGTCGGCAGATAAGCTGACCTTTTTCACATGCTGTCCTTTCAGCGCAATCCGTGTCTCCAGGCGTAAATTATCTTTAGCCTCAATACCCATGAGCTGAAAGTCAAAGCGGATCATATGACGGTCGATATCCGGTATTATCTTGACCTCATTGATTCTTACCTCATTCACATATTCAATCCACACACTTTTCCAGATTCCGGTGCTCTGTACATAAAAGCATTCAAAGTTTCGGCACCTCTCCCGGCGGCACCGTCCATGAGAGGATTCGTCATACGGCGGAATATATTCGTATGCAATGTCGGAACATGCTCGATTTGAAGACAATGGCTGCGACGTCAGGTTATAGCTCCTTTCATTTTAGCCGGCTCTTCCATCAGCTCATGGGCAGCACCCCAGCTCAATATTTGCTCCAATGCCGAATAACGCTGGCCAAACATCTCCTTGTATCCACGGTACTCACTGTAAAGCAGATTGCACTGGAAACTGGCTTTCATCAAAGAAGCTATTTTATCAAGAGATTTCGGGAGCATACAGGCATCACGACGGAGCAGTTTCGCCAGCTGAGAAGGATGGGTTAGTACAATCTAAAAAACTCCTTCAATAGCTGGGCATGTGTGTATGGCAGCGTACAAATCGAAATTACAAATTTTGCAGTTGAATAAAAGAATAAGCGGCCGCTTAGGACGTTTGGTTAACATGTCCTACGCTACCGCTTCTGTTAATGTTTTTTATTTCACTTATATATAGGATTAAATTGTCTGTTTGGATATTGCTCCGAAATATTCTACAACTACCTCACGGAATTCTAGAGCAGCCCGCGAAATATACCGACTCCTGTGCCATAATAAAGCGATCTCCCGTACCAATTCGTGATTTTCTACTTGAAGATATTTAAGATGTTCCCGTGAGTTTCTTGCCGTGCTTGGTATGAAGGCTATGCCAATTTCAGCTTCCACAAGCGTACTAAGCCTTGCAGGTTCATCCCCCTCATACACATACTTAGGTATAAAACCTTCCGATTTGCATACAGAGTCCACTAAATCGCGAGTACCGTAGCCTCTCTTTACACCGACAAACCATTCATCCCTTAGATCCGTCAACGTTACACTGCTTCGATCCGCCAGCCGATGCCCCTTTGGAACAGCTACAAGGATTGGATCGATAAACACGATTTGGCATTCGATGTCATCTCCCTCTATTGGAGGTGAGGACAAGCAAAAATCGACCTCTCCTCTATGAAGCAGCGTTACCATTTCCTGCGTGGTCAGCATTTGCACATGAAATTGAATATAGGGTCGCTTTTTCCGAAACTCTCGCAGAATATTGGGTAATGTGCTTGCGGTGGTCACTGCCAATTCGAGAGTGCCATGTTCCGGGCTGGATAAATCACTAAGCTCCTGCTTCCCCTGCTCCAATTCAAATAAAGCCCTCTCTGCACGGTGAAGGAATCTACTTCCGAACTCATTCAATCGCAATTTCCTCCCTGTTCGATCGAATAGAGGAACCCCCAGATCTTCCTCCAGGCGTTGAATCGTTTTGCTCAGCGACGATTGAGTAACGTGCAGACTTCGTGCAGCTTCGGTCACATGTTCCAAACGAGCTACCGTCAGAAAATATTGCAGTTGAAGAAGTTCCATTATGATCCCCCATTCATTCCCTCAAGTCAATGAGATTATAACATCAAATGCGTTGGAATAAATAATCGATTTCAAGTACGATGACATTAATTCGCTATGGGGGGACCAGGAATGAGCGTTCGCAGCTGGTGGTTAATGATTTCAGTTGGTCTAGGGATACTATTGAACCCATTAAATTCTTCGATGGTTTCTGTTGCTATTCCAAGTCTGCAAAATGTGTTCCAACTTGACTTTACAGGTGTTTCCTGGATTATTTTTTCTTTCTACATTGCAAGTAGCATCGCTCAACCTGTCATGGGAAAAGCCAGCGATTTATTCGGTCGTAGGAAAATTTTTCTTACCGGGCTTGTTGTAGCCTTCATTGCATCATTATTAGCTCCATTATCACCAAATTTCGGGTGGCTCATCATGTTCCGCATTGTGCAATCCATCGGAACAAGCATGATGGTTGGGGTTGGAATGGCTATTGTTCGAATTCATATTACAGAGAAACAAGCAACTGCGTTGTCTGTTTTGTCCATATTCCTATCTGGAGCAGCAGCAATTGGCCCCTTTATTGGCGGGGTCTTGATTCATTGGTGGAATTGGCCTGCTATCTTTTTCATCAATATTCCGTTTGTGGTGGCCAGCTTTGTATTGGCTTGGAGGAATATTCCTAAGGACGAACTGCCAACATCCGTAGCACGCAACATGTCCTTTCGTAAATGGTTTGAACTGATTGATGCATTAGGGATTCTGCTCTTCACAGTGGCTTTGGTTACCCTGCTCGTTGGACTACTCTCAGCAAAATCATCTGGACATATCTTATTAGGAAATGTCATTGTCGGGCTGATAGGTCTCGTTGCGCTGGGGATATTCGTACGACATGAGTTAAAAGCGACATCACCCTTTATTCCTTTACGTACATTTGCCAAGTACCCTGCGATGACTTGGGTTAATGTTGAATTCATGCTCGTTAATGTACTATATTACTCGCTCTTTTTCGGGCTTCCGTCCTACTTGCAAATGGTACGTCATGTCAGTGAGTTCCAAACAGGCATTCTCATGCTAAGCTTAGGCTTGTGCTCGCTAATTACTTCTCCAATTGCAGGACAATGGATCGATAAATCAGGACCCCGACCGGCATTGCTGGTGTCCGCAATTCTGATGACATTGGGGTCAGTGTGGCTCGTGACATTGAATCCAACTTCACCGGTTATCAGCGTGTGTTTGGCTTTAGCTGCATTCGGAATTAGCAACGGTTTGAACAATGTAGGTATGCAAGCAGCCCTGTTCCAAAGTTCTCCAAAAGAAATAATCGGTGTAGCATCCGGATTATTTAACACATCCAGATATCTGGGAACCATTATCTCTTCATTATTGATAGCTATCGTAATGGGAGGTACGTTTAGCTTCAAGGGATTTCAAATGCTTGGGATCATCCTTACGGTAATTGCATTGTCTTTGGTATTCATGAGTCGGCGGCACCGGGAGTCAGCGCAATTGCATGAGTCGTAGGTTCACTAAGTTCATATCTCAAACCATTGCGCGGCACCAATCATCATGCATCCAATGTCATTTATTTGGATTAAAGAAGGTGTTTCACCTAAACGAACGGTTTTATGAAGTCGGTTGCATGAACCTTTGCACACTATTTTAATTGATTCTGATGTTTCTCTCTGTGAAGCAACCTTATTAGCTATTTTTTTAATAACTGCCATAATACCATTTTTCAGAAAACAAAAGCATATTCAGTGGTCGTTTGATCATTATCGCGCCCCTGTATTTCCCTTAAGCGGAGTGGACTTGTCGAAGTGTTGAGCCAACGTAACACGGAAGTCAGTCTGCTCCAGCGGGCTGGTATATTCGCCAATGTTTGAAAAATACTACAGATTTCGTCCCTCGCTGAAGCAAGGACAAGACCCTCGTTCCGGCTTGCCGACATAATCCAGCTTGTCATTATACCCTTCCGAATTCCAGGGATTAGTAGAACGTTCGCTACACATAAGTTCAGTCTCCTTTTTGTATGATTACAGGTCACAATAGTAGTGCATCATTTTCTCACAAAAACCAGTACTTTATAGAATGTACCGACTTGGTAAAATTTCAAGTATTAAAGACTTAATAGATATATACTAACTATATTTTAATCAAAGCTAACCATTCCCTCTCGGTCTGTCTGACGCAAAGGCAATTAAATAAAGCATCGTGTGGAGTGCATTCTTCATTACTTTTGAATACTTCAGATTCCCCACTTCAATCAAGGACTTAATGGATCTATATTAACCTCGATTTCGTCGACCTGTCAAAAAACTTTCTAAAAGATGCAGCTTGATCTTCCCCCATGCTCATACTAAAAAAACCGCTGATTTGATTTGTTCAGATCAGCGGTTTGAAATCTCAATTCTTCCACAAATTCATTGACATACTTTTAGATTTGTTTATTTTCTGAATTCGGATTATCAAAACCTAACAGCCTACCCTTTGAGGTGTAAATGAAGCCATTTGTTGGATCTTTTTTTGCTTTTATCTGATCATCATTGATTTAAAAATTACTTCGTTGTAGCTTCGTACAAACGCTGTAAAATGGTAACAGCTTCAGCCCGTGTGACTAGCGCTTTTGGGTGAAGGTATCCTTCATTAGCAGTAAGGACTCCCATCTTGGTTAGGGTGTAGAATGCTTCTGCCTTTTGATCCTGGGAATCTCCATCATAGTTGTACTCTTCTCCAGTCTTGTCGATGTACAGCACCGGATAGTAGGCCGAGAAATTGTCATTGTAATTGGCCTGACGAACTTTCATATCCTTGTACTGCGCAGCTGCGGAAATCACTTCCTCAATCTCAGGATGAAGCGTCTGATTGGTATAATCCGTACGAAGAGAGGCGATCATCATCACATCCCAGCGGGTCAATGGTTTGTCAGGTTTTACATATAATTGATAGTTTGGATATTTCCCGCCAACACTTTCAGCATACGGCCAGACGTAGTCCCCGTTGAATATTGCTGCAAAATCTTTATTCGCCCAGTGTTTACGCGCATCCACAAAGTCGGAAGGTTCGCCGGAAGAATGATCGATTTCTGGAAAAAGCTTGTGAAACATATGTACAAATTCCGCTTTCATTATGGTTTTGCTTGGCTTGAAGGTCCCATCTGCATAGCCCTTGACAACGCCCTTGTCGACCATGGAACGAATCGATTCGGCAGCCCATTCATATTTTGTTCCTTCCACATCAGGAAACGTGTTTGCCGCGAATGCAGATTGACCGAAAAACAGTGTCGTCGCAACCAACGGGGTGATAAGCCATTTCTTTTTCAACATCTCTTTCCACTTCCTTTAGGTAAAATTTATGTATAAAATAGTTCTCTAGACTCAATTTTATATCGACATTTCAAAAGAAAATGATGATATTAGAGAGAAAAAAGCACTGTTAAACAGTATTTTGGAATATCGACAATCTGTGTTTAAAAAATGTTATGGATACAAGTTCTAAAGTCTCTCCATATTCGGGTAGACCCGTCGGGAATTGAGAAAGCTTGTGAAGGCCTTCATGGCCCGTTCTCGCTTTTTACTCTTTTGACCTAAGCCTGTACGACCCTAGCATCGATTAACCGCTTCATGCGATGAGGAATCTGCATTAGTGTAATCTGCCCGTTAGTTAAAAAACAGCCGAGCGCTCGGCTGTTTTTGGTAGCGTTGAACTATCGTTATTAGTTAGTTTAGCGAATTCCACCCCATAGGACTGGGAAGCTCTTCGCTCCAAAATATTGATACGCATCTACGCTTATGACTGCATCAAAGTATTGCTCTGCAAAAGGCAAGTGGCAGGCATCTGCATGAATGGGGATAATTTGGCTTTCCAAACCAAACTCTCTGAATCTTCTATAGTTTTCAGTTGCACTAATCCATAAATCGACAGCAAATATGGTTATGTCAAACTTTTGCGCCAGATAGATAGAAGTAAGTCCGGTCCCACAGCCCAAATCCAGCACTCTCATTCCTTTCTGCAGAATCAAATTTTTCGATAGCTCCTCGAGCATGATAATCGAACTAGGCCCCATTAAATTTGCTCTTATGAAATCTACGTCATCTAGATCTCACCGGATCATTTCTGCTGACCCCCTCCTACTTTCTTCATTTGATATTTCCAATAAAGCAATTCTTCATCTTTGTGATCAATTTGAAATCCTAACTTCAATAACAAATTCTTAGAGCTGTTATTGTCAGGTACGCATCTTGCCGTTACGATTTGGACTTCTTCATGATTTAAGGACCACTCTATTAATTTTTGAGCGGCTTCATAGCAATAGCCTTTGCGGCGATGACTTTCATTCGTTGCAAAACCGATCTCAATCATACCGTTCTGATCAGGATCTCCTAAAAAACCAATCCCTCCAACAATTTCTTGGGTATCCTTCTCCACAATGATCCAAGAATCAAAACCTCTAGTGCCATTATTTTTTATCAAAAGTTCTCGAAAATAAGGTAAAGCTTCAAAGAAATCAGGACCCGGCCATTCATCACTGGTTTTATAACCCAAAGCTTCAATAGCACCTATATCACGTTGGGCTGCTGCTTCGATTAAATTAAGATCAAGTGTTTTTAATATGAGCCGATTCGTTTGAAGTTTCATGTATTGTCCACCTTTCTACTTACTTAGATTGAATCTTTCATTCAAGAAGTCTGGTTGTATTTGACCAAATTGGAGTAATTCCCTTCTATCCCCCTTTGCTAAAAATTAGAAAAGGGCAGGAATGAACATACGTCATTCCTACCCTCATATCACCTGCTTAAGCGCTAATTTCAGCAAGCTTCTCCACAAGCGTTAAAAAATAGTCGGTACCATTCCTCCATCCATACGGATTGGCGAACCTTTAAATGCAGATGCATAAGGACTACATACAAATGTAGCTAGTCTACCTATTTCAATAGGCTTGATAAATCGCTGTATTTCAGATTGAGGCAGGTTTGTAACCATAAAATCTTTCTCTTTTTCTGAAAAAGTCATATCTTCATGAGGATACATACTCTCAATGATTTGGTGCACATTCTCAGAGAGTGTTGGTCCTGGCATGATCGTATTGACTGTAACTTCTGTCCCTATTGTTAATTTAGATAAGCTTTTTGACAATGATAACAACATAGATTTTGTCATACAATACTGCGGCATTTGTCCTGAAGGCATAATTGCTTCTTCACTCGCAATAAAAATAATGCGGCCATAATCATTTTTCAACATTTTAGGTAAATAAAATTTTGACAATCCATTTGCAGCAAGAACGTTAGTACGGAAGTATTTTTCCCATACTTCATCGTCTACGTCCTCATATTGCATAATTTCATAAATGCCCGTATTGTTAACTAAAATATCAATACTAGGGTATTTTTCAAATAAAGCTTCTCTTTGTCCAATATCCACAATATCGGCTGTCGCATTTTGAGGGGAGGTAGCTGGGAAATTTGACTTAATTTCATTTACAGTTCGTTCTACCTCTTCATAATTTCGTCCATTAATTAGTACATTAACACCTTCTTTGGCTAGTTCAATGGCAGTTGCTTTACCTATGCCTTTCGTTGATCCTGTAACTAAAGCTGTTTTATATTTTAATCCCATATCCATAATACACTTCTCCTTTTTTAAAACAGTCTTGAGCTCTGGATAGTGATTATATTATCTTGTCTGGATTGTCCAGTAACTAGCATATTGCGCCAAAGTTCTTGTTTAACACGCCAAATAATAAAACTCATTAGGCAGTCCTAACGTGCTCCTGATATCGAGTTTGTACCTAAGTGTTCAGTCCGCCAATTTGAAGGTGTATCACCCTCCCATTGGCGGAAGGCGCGGTAAAACGAATTCTGGTCTTCATATCCAATCAAAAATGCCACCTCTTTAATATCGAGCGAGGGGTCTGCCAAGTACTCTCGTGCCTGCTCATGCCTAGCTTGTGTCAATAGAAACTTGAAGCTCGTATTTTCGTCAGTAAGCCGGCGCTGCAAGGTACGATCGCTCATACTGAGCTCCTTCGCCACAGCCTGAATGTCAGGACGCCCTCCTGTAAGGCTACGTTTCATGATCCATTTGACCATCTCAGTAATTGAGCGGCTGCGCTGCTGCTCATGCAACGATCGGTCCAGAGCAGGAGTCAGGATTTCCAGCAACTCTTTGTTGTACGAGACAAAGGGACGGTCCAGATCTCTTCGATGTAGCGTCAATCGGTTACATTTTGCACCAATTCGAATGCGACAGCCGAAGTATGCTTCAAGGGCTTGTACATCGCCCATGGAGTGCGAAAATTCAACAAGCTGCGCTGTCAAAGGTTGACCTGTCCCCCGGCGTCCAATCTCCAGAAGACAAGCCAGCGTAATACCCACCAGCATCGGCGGACCAGATTGCTCGGGAGACAGCCATTCCAGATCAATTGTACAGTGCTCGCCCTTCTCAGTGATATGTAGGTTTTCCGGGGGACACAGTTGTTTGTACCGAGCCATTCGGTTTAGAGCGTCGCGGTAGTCCCGAGCATGGTAAGTCGCTAAGACAGTCGGTGGGTACTTCGCTGTATCAAAGACGGTCGCAAGCTTGATAATTCCTTGTGCAGTGTCACCAATGAGATCAGAATATGCCTGCCAGATCGCGAAATATTGAGCGGTGGTGACTACTGTTTCAGTACTAATGGTGATCGGCAATCGTGCTTTGCGAGCTACGTCGTGGGCGCCAAACCCTAACTGACATAATCCTGCCCACAATCCTGGCGGGATTTTAATACGGTCAGAGGTATGAGACTTCATATATATGGGCCTCCTTTATCTACTTGCATATTCATTAGTTTTGGTTGCGATGGGGTCCCTCTTAAGTACACATAAGAATACTCTTAAGTACGTTAAGGTGTCTACATTAACGTACTAAGCTGCGAAAAATGTTACATCTTCTTGTTATCTGTGATACTTTCAATCAATGAAGAGGAATATGGCGAATTACTTAATCATAATAAAATTCTGTTAATGGCATGAACGACTCATCCTCAACACCAAAAAACACACCCATATGTTTATGAGTGTGTTTTTAAAACCTCAAATCACGACACTCCTAGGAATGTCATTCCTTCATGCTTCTTATATTTAAAAATTAAGGCTTCAAGAAAGGCCCGTTTTCACCGATCTTACCGGAGGCAGGATTATCCGGGAGATCAAGTACAATAAACCTTTTGCACCCCAGCGGCTAGAGTAGTTGTACACAACATCCTGTATGATTTTATATCTTTATCGTGTGCAGCATTAATCAAATCTTGGTAGGTTGCACCTGGTGACTCTCATTGGATCACTGTTGGCTGCATTGCCGCTTGAAACATGATTCGCACCACCTCGGTTGTTCGAAGGGTCCGCATCAACGTTTTTTGCATTGATCAGCATTGATCGGCGTTACAACAATTACAGATGTTAATACAAGTATCCCCGTGACGATCTCTCCCTTCCTCTTTTCTCGTACAAATGATTATTCTATCACTCTCATGGATTATTTTATGTTTTTATGGAAGAATTCAGAGTAGAATATGTTGATTTATAAGGAGGAAATAGCGGATTTTATGTAAAAACTTCTTTTCTCTTTACGTGTAAATTAAACCTATTCGAAATCTCAGCAACTTAAAAATGATCAAGCAATAGAATTCGGTTGTGGAGCGATACCCACTTGGTTTTATGGTGGGCAAAATTATTTTGCTCACCATTTCAAAGGTTTACTGATTACTTAAATGCATCCCAAAATTTCATTAGATCAATACTGTTTGGTTCTCTCCAGGATCCTATATCTCTCTCTTATGACGGATCGAAAAATAGAGCGGATTTAAATAGTTCTTCGAATCACGCTTTTGGTTGCTGCCGCCTCAAAAATCGTCTCAATCAGCACCAATACACGGTGTACTTCTTCATTTTTGATCGCAATCTCCGCTTTTCCTTCGATGGTGGAGACAAAATTCTCATAAAAGCTTTCCGCAGCAGCAGGTATTTTCTCAATCGGGAACCTAAGGGTGGATTCCTCAGACGGCGGCGCCATCGTTTTCGTCAATCCTTGACCTGCTTGAATCGGCTTGGGTTCCACGTGAGCGACATCTGGATTTCGGGTGACGATCTCTCCACTCAAATCCCAATCTCTAATCATTGCGGTTCCTTCAGTTCCTTTAATATACCAGCGCGGCAGCTTTACGTAATTGGTTGTACCCACTTCAATGACTGCGGTCAGACCGTCCTTGAACTCAATAAAGCTGGTAAAGCCGTCATCCACTTCAGTCCCCAAAATATAGCTAAGGGTAGCAGCTACGCTTTCTATTTTGCTGTCCGTAATCTGAAGCAGCTGGTCCAACAGATGTACTCCCCAATCCAGTAGCATTCCTCCTCCATACGCCTTTAGTTGCCGCCAGTCACCTGGGATGCCATTAGCCCCCTGAACTCGCGATTCCAAGTGGAAAAGATCACCCACGGTCTTATTGCCAATTATATCTTTAATAATTCGGAAGTCTTCATCCCATCTACGGTTCTGATGTACTGTAAACACACGATTTTCCTTCTTCGCCACCTCAACAATGTCCAATAAATCCGCGCTCGTTATCGTAACCGGCTTTTCACAAATGACATGTTTTCCGGCTTGCAGTGCCTGGATCGCGATTTCCTTATGAACATCATTAGGTGTTGCTATCAAAACAATATCCACGGCCTGATCGGCAAGGACGGCATCCAGGCTGGCATAGGTTTTATAGCCGGCAGCCGCAGCCAGTTCCATTCGGTAATCGACAATATCATATACACCGCCAACGGCAAGTTGCTGATTAGATTCGATCAATTGAACATGGTAGCTTCCCATGCCTCCATAACCGATAATGACTACATTGTATATACGATTGCCCATTTTCATCTTCCTCCACTCCTGATTTAAGCCCACCGCATATCAAGTGGTTGCTCATAGATCAATAAATCTTAATGTCCTGCGTAACTCTCCCTTCACTTCATCGGATAGCTCTATCATACAAATCTCATGAAAAGCTTTCCTCCTCATTTCTTGCTGTTTTATTCCCGAATATTGTCCTGCGGTATTTCAATGGTGATGTTCCTGTTGCTTCTTTAAAGAGATGATGAAACGTCTTTACACTACTGAACCCTGCTGCCTCTGCGACCTCAGTGATCGGATTGTTTTCATTCAACAAAATCCATTTTGCCTTATTCAGTCTGTAATCATTCAAAAATGCTACAAAGGTCATCCCCGTATTCTTCTTAAATAGCCTGGCGAAATAATAGGGACTGAACCCCATATAATCAGCGACATTCTTCAGCGAAATGGTTTCATGATAATGGCATTCCACATATTCAAAAATACGTTCCAGTTTATAAAGGGTGTCCTTTGATTGTGTTAAGGGTCTTTCAGAGATGTCAGGAAGCCTTGGCGTCATGCTTCTCGGCACTTCACGCATAATAAGAGTCAACATCTCAAACAACTTCGCTTTGATCATATAGGCATGACCTTCGTGGTGGTTGACGTTCTCATCATAAATGCTTTGAATCAGAGGAAGCATTTTAGCTGCTGTTTCTTCTGGCCAGTTCCAGCTTGATTGTTCCATCTCCGTAAATATAGTTCTAAGAGGGCGTTTCTGATCACTTAATGTGGAAACCTCTTGAAAAAAGCTCAGATCAAATTGAATAACCACCCGTTCGCTGTCGGGAGAAGCCAAGAAATAATGAACATCACCCCCATTTATAAACTGAACTTCACCTTGTTTCATGCGTATCGAAATATCGTTAATTCCCAGATCCAAGGTTCCCTGGGTCACATAAATAATTTCAATTTCTTTATGCCAATGAGGATAGCAAAGCACGTCGCCTTTATTAATAAAACTCCGGAAAGGAAAATGTCGGTCAAGCTCCGGGATTTCTAAATAAAAATTCATTTTGGTAGACTCCTTTTGTTGTAAAGTTCAAAAAAGCCGTACACATGACTATTGATAATTATGCTGCACTGCATTCCTTCTTTTCTTTTCATTTTTCTCCTTCTCGACTTTCGAATAAAATTCCCTCTCTCTTTTGAATTGTAAGCGGTTAACATTCTTTTTCCTACCCTAACAATCATAGTTGTATTAAGTAAAACAACTGTTAGGTATCCTTACTAACCTAATTTTGCAAACACAAAGTTATGCCTCAATTATGAGCGGTTTGGCGCCCGAAAACAATTTGGGCTGATCTTATTACGTGTAAAATTGTCGAACGATTATTTTTTACATTTTTTATATAAATACGTATATACATTTCCAAGATAAAGGTATAATCTAGTAATGCAACAGAATCCATATAAAAAATATAGACTTATGGAGGGACGGACCTTGAAGAGACTATTCGCTTTAAGTTGTGCTTTCTATCTGTTAATCGGCATTACTAGTGTGGTGCTTGGAGCATTACTGCCGGTCCTACTGCCTTACTATGGACTGGGGTACAGCGATGGCGGATTATTGTTGTTCCTTCAGTTTTTCGGATTTCTTGTCGGTGTTCTGTTCTCCCCCTTCATGGCTCTACACATCGGTCGCAAGTCTATGCTGTCCATTGCCCTGGTTAGTATCGTAGCAGGGTATGCCATCTTGGGTGTACTCCCCTCATGGACCTGGGTTATCGTGATGACCATCTGGGTTGGCTTCGGCTCAGGCATCATTGAGTCGTCCATCGGAGCGTTCACGATTGAGTTCACCGAAGAGCAGAAAGCCGTAGCCATGTCCAAGCTGGATGTCTATTTTGCACTTGGTGCACTGCTCATTCCCGCAGTGGTAAGCCTGTATATCTGGCTTGGAATGTGGTATTTGACCTTCTACACCATCTCCCTTCTGACGTTTATTCTGGGGCTGTTCTGGATTACCATGCCTACTTCCTCCTCTTCCCATCTTATTCAAGCAGATCTCCAAACCTCTGAGCGATCGGTCGAACAAGCCCGGTACTCTGTACAGCACCGTGTGTTACTGGGAATATTCATTGTATTTTTCTTTGTTTACATGGGGCTTGAACTGGGGCTCATGAACTTCCTACCCTCTATTCTGATCGAGACCCTGCAGATTCGGGAATCCGTAGCTTCGTTGGGTGTTAGCATACTATGGATTGCGATGATCATCGGCCGCATGTTCTCAGGGAAGATTGCAGAGTCCGCAGGATATATTCCTTTCCTGCTGTGGAGCGGAATCGGAACTTTCTGCTTTCTGGTCGCAATGGCGTTTGTCTCCAGTCAGTGGGCTACATACCTTCTGATTTTTGGTGCAGGGTTATTCATGTCCGGTCTCTTCTGTATTGCCCTCGTCTATGCGAACGTGCTGATTCCGGGAATGACCGAGAGAACGACCAGCATTCTAATTGCGTCAGGCGGAATTGGCGGAGCAGTGCTTCAATATGTAACAGGCTGGAGCATGAGCGAATGGTCGGTGACGGCTACCCTTTGGATTTTGGCGGCTTTCAGCCTAATTTTGCTGCTGGCAGTCATTTTCTCGTATCTGTGGAATAGCAGGAGCAGACGGGTAGTTGACTCCCTTGTCCATCAGGGCAAGGAAGGATGAGATTCTTTATTCTTGGGGGAGGTGAGGCCCACCGCTTTATGTAGTAGCAGGGCAGTACATTTTTTAAGGATGTACTTAATGAGAATGTATATTCTGATATGGAGGGGAACATCGTGCATACCTTAACCAAAGAACGCTTCAGATACGGAAAAGGCATTACTCTGATTGACGATTCAGGTAAGGAATATTTAGATGGCGTATCTGGCACCTTCAATCTCTCACTCGGTTACAATCACCCTCATGTCGTCACCAAAGTACAGGAACAAGTCGCCAATCTTGCCCACATGTCCTCATCCTTTACCGAGCCCTATGTCGAGGAAGTCCTGGATCATTTGATCCAGTATACGCCGAACAGCATTGACGCGGGATGGATGAGAGATATTACCGGCTCTACGGCGAACGAATGCGCTGTGAAGCTAGCCCAGAAATATACGGGAGCGCTCGATATAATCAGCCTGTATCTATCCCATCATGGGCAGACCCAATTCGCAACAGGCATATCCGGCAACGCCTTCCGGCGGAGGAAGTTTCCCAACTCGGCTGCAGCAAATTCCCTTCATGTACCTGCTCCCTACTGCTATCGCTGCCCGTTTAATTCTTCGCCTGACAAGTGTGGCTATCAATGCGTCGAAGCCATATCGGATGCTATTGAGTATGCAAGCTCAGGTTCTGTGGCCTGTATGATTATTGAACCCATCCTGGGCAACGGAGGCAATATCATCCCACCTGCAGGATATTTTAAGCGTCTCCGTCAGCTGTGCAACGAGTACGGGCTGATCCTAATCGCTGATGAGGTGCAGACCGGGATTGGGCGGACAGGCTATATGTTTGCAAGTGAACTGTTTGATATCCAGCCAGATATCATTACTCTCGCCAAGGGTCTCGGCGGCATTGGTGTACCGGTAGCAGCAGTATTGATGCAGTCTCGTCTTAATGTCCTCGAGAAGCACGAGCACTCCTTCACCTCAGGTAGTAATCTAATCTCGGTTACGGCAGCTAAAGCCACGCTAGAGGTTGTATCTGAACCCGGTTTTCTGGAAGCCGTTCGGTCCAAAGGAAGCCTGCTCGGAACCCTGCTGACGGAGATGGCCGACAAGCACGATTGTATCATTGGTGAGGCTCGCGGCGTCGGCTTGATGTGGGGACTGGAAATTGTCGACGAGGATAATGCCCCAGACGCAGTTAAGAGCAATGCGATTATCGACCGCGCTTTTGCCGAACAGCAGCTGATTCTCAGAGGCTCCCGTTACGGTTACGGCAATGTGGTCAAAGTGAGACCTTCCCTCACGGCTACGGAAGATGAGATTGTCGAAATTGCCAAGCGGCTTGACACTGTTCTGACCACCCTTCACTAACTATCTGCCTAACAGGCAAAAGGAGGAATTATTCATGCTTGCACTGGTATACAAATCGGCTTGGGATGTCGCACTTGAGGAAAGACCTATCCCGGAGATAAAAAAAGATAACGATGTACTCGTCCGAATTCGGGCGACAGGCGTATGCGGTACGGACCTAGGTATCATTAGTGGCAAATATCATGCCGTTCCGTCCACTATCTTGGGCCACGAATCAGCGGGGGATGTGATCGCTGTAGGATCAGCCGTCAGTTCACTGCAGCCTGGGGACCGGGTGGTGATTGATCCAACATACTACTGCGGCCAATGCGAAATGTGCCGGACAGGAAGACAGAATCATTGCACACACAAATCCGTAACCGAGACCGGAGTTAGCGCCGACGGTACGTTCACCGATTATTATGTGACTGAGGACCGTTTTTTGTACAAGCTGAAGGATCATATCAGCTACGAAGAAGCGACGCTGACCGAACCGCTGAGCTGTATGCTGACCGGAATCAACCAGATTCACCTGCTGCCGAACTTCACAACCGTTATTTTAGGCGCAGGTCCGATCGGGATTCTGTACAGTTATGCTCTTGCTTCGAAAGGCATAACTGGTTGCCTTGTTGACATCTCGGAGGAACGGCTCGCTATAGCGGATTCTATTGCTCCCGAACGGTGGTCCGCGCACGCCACACTGGAGTCGGCCATTCATGAGCTGGCTCCGTTAAAAAATCAGGTGGACATGATTGTGGATACCACAGGAGTGGTCGGCACTGAGGTACTAAGCCAGCTTGCGAGCGGCGGGTATTTGATGCTGGTGGGGCTGAGAGATGGGATAAGTTCGTTTAATCCGAAAGAGGTAGTTGACCGTAGCCTTAAAATCATCGGCTCGATTGATTCTCTGGGCACGTTCTCCACGGCGCATTACCTGATTGAGCAACAAATCATTCCCGCCAAAAAAATCATAACCCACTCGTATCCGCTTGATGACTACCATGAAGCCTTTAAGACGCTTGGATGCAATATCAGCGAGCGGACACTTCAGCCTTCGTCTCAGGCGATCAAGATTGTACTGCAATCTAATGGCTCCGGCAACTAAATTTAGCTACTAACAAGGGAGAGAATGGACATGACGAGCATCCATCATGTTACACCGACCAATAATGAATGCACAGGAGACCTATCAGCGTCCGTTCCGGTCAAAGCGGTCATTTTCGACATGGACGGGGTGTTAGTAGACAGCGAACCGATTTACTTTGAGGTCGAACGTAGCTCCTTTGCCCATTTCGGTGCGTCCATGACGGAAGAAGAGCACCATACCTATGTCGGAGTGACACTCGAATCCATGTGGCGTCAAGTGCTGAACAGGCATCAGCTCACCAATACGGTGGAAGAGGCCCTGTCCTATCACCGAAAAAATGTGATGCAGACGATGATTGCGCACGAGGGCCTTGTGGCGATTGACGGACTGGAGCGGTGGCTGGACTGGCTGAAAGAGAAAGGGATTCCGGTCGCGGTGGCCTCTTCCTCTCCACGGGCGCTAATTGATCTCATTATGGAAAAGACAGGACTTGGCCGTTACTTCGACATTCGAATCACCGGTGAAGAGGTATTGCAGGGTAAGCCTGCACCGGACATCTTCTTATACGCCGCCGAGCAGCTAGGCATTGCACCGGCCCATTGCATCGTTATTGAGGATTCACAGAACGGGGTCCAGGCAGCCAAAAGTGCAGGAATGTACTGCATCGGCTTTCACAACCCCGGCTCCGGCCGACAGGATCTGTCCAGAGCCGATCGCTGGATTCTCAGCTATGACGACCTGTGGGCGATCAAAGAGAATCTACCGTTCGATGAGCAGTTGCTTGCTAAGAGCAAGAGCTGAAAGGTACCGGAAGGTATACCCCCTTTATAATTATATGGAATCGTCCGATCTTTACTATGATTGAGGGTATTAAATAATGCCCCTTGGAATATACACGGGAGAATGTCATTTATCCTTCCCTGTGTGTACTCTAAGGGGCGTGCTTTACATCGAAATAGAAAAATGGGATGCTGTTAACACCCCAAACTGGATTCATCGATATATATCCTTGCTTCATCTGAACGGTAATTTTGCCCTATATTCAGCTCTTTCTGTCTTCTTTGGTAATTAGAGAACTGTAAGCCGGAATTGTAACTGTTCCTTTCTTCACCTTTACATCCTTTGAGGTGGAAAAGATCACTTTCCATTTACCCTTATCGAAATCTTTTATCTGCAAGGTAACCGACTCTCCAGACAGGTTATGATATACATACATTGTTTCTTTGCCTGAAGTACGTTTAAACGCGGTCACGCTGGCAGAACCTGCTTGTATAGGTTGCAGACTGTCGCTACGTAAAGCTTCATGTTCTTCCCTCAGACGGATGAGTGTGCGATAGCTCTCCAGTAAGGAATCATCGTCCCTCAGCTGCGCTTCCACCGATACCTCGCCTGTGTTGTATTTGGGTTTCTCCCACGTCGTTTGACCAGGGCCATCTCCCTTGTACCAGCGCATAGGCTCACGAAGATACTCATCAGGCTTCTCTCCCTTCATGCCGATTTCTTCCCCGTAATACAGGAAAGGCTGACCCGGAAGCGTCAAAAGAATGGAAGCGGCCAGCTTGGCTTTTCGCACATCCCCGCCCAGTTCGCTCATGACACGGGTCTGGTCATGGTTGCTCAAGAACGGAGCATCGAGTGCTGCCTTATTATACGATTTGTACAGTTGCAGCGTTTTCTCGGCGAATGTCGCGATACCCTGATCTCGGCCGTTTTTCACGGAGTTCAAAATCGTTCCACCCAGGTCAAAATTAAATAGGGAGTGGAGTGGTCCGAAATAAGGAGCTATGGTCTCCGGTTTGTCCCATACCTCTCCTGCCAGATATACATTTGGATTCACCTTCTCCATCTCGGAACGGAATTCATTCCACCAGGCGATGTTCTTATCCGCACCATCCTTCGTCTGTCCTCTAAAAATATGCATCGCCGCGTCAAGCCGGAACCCGTCTGCACCCTGCTGCAGCCAATACTTGCCTACTTTGATCATTTCTTTGCGGACTTCGGGATTGTCAAAGTTCAGATCCGGCATGCCCGACCAGAATGTACCGTAGAAATATCCTTCGCCGTTCGGATTCTTATGCCATACCTGCTGACCCCACGATCCCTTTTCTTCCAGATCCGTGTTCTCATCCGCCCATACGTAATAGTTGTGGTATTTGCTTTGTGGGTTGGCACTGGCCTCCTTAAACCATGGGTGCTCGCTGCTCGAATGATTGATAACAAGGTCCATGATCACCTTGACGCCCTTTCGGTCCGCTTCTTTCATCAAGGTGCGAAAATCATTTAGACTCCCATACTGCGGGTCCACCTGATAGTAATCAGTTACATCATATTTATGGTAGCTTGGAGATGGATTTAGGGGCATAAGCCAGAGGCCGCTGACCTGCAAATCCTTACCCGAATGGGGTTTGCCATCGTTTAAGTAATCAAGTTTTTGTGTGATTCCTTTCAAATCACCGTGTCCGTCTCCATTCGAATCATAAAAAGAATTGATATAAATTTCATAAAATACGCCGCTTCCAGTAGAAACCGGAGGCTTATGTCTGTTCAATTCCTGCTCTGCCATTGCACCTGAAGCGAACATCGTGAGCATAGGCACCGTTAACATGGCGGTGGACAATCTTCTTAAGCGTTTGTTACGTGTCAAAACAAATCAGCTCCTTTGATTGTTATGGGTGCGCTTTCATTATAAATAGAAACAATCCAAAAAAAGGGGATATTTATTATCTATTATGGTGGAAAATATCGATCTTATTGTTATATCTCTGTATCAAGCAAAAAAGAGCAGACTCTATGTCTACTCCGTTTTTCATCCAAATCAGTTCAGGAAATATATCTTAATTTAATGCGTTTTGAAGCTCTGTGCAGCGAAGACTTTACCGAATTTTCACTCTTGTTTAAGATTCTAGCCGTTTCTTTTATGGAGTATCCTCGGACTACACGCAATTCAAGTACCGTCCTTTGCTCGGTATTACTTGCCATCAAAAGAATTCGATTGACCTCCTCCTGAATTTCAAAATCGACGGTATCCCAGTGATAGTAGAGCAGCTCCTTACGTAAGTTGTATTCATCCATCTTTTTTCGTTTTCTTATTAAATCTATAGCTAAATTTTTGGCAATTCTCAGAAGATAAAATCGAATACGATCTTGAGGCAAGTCAGGTGAAGCTCTTATAAACCGAATAAAGCACTCATGCAACAAATCTTCGGCATCCTGTTTGTTATGCAATATCCTCAATAGATATCCAAAGAGATCTGATTTGCAAGATAAATATAGATCCTCCACACCTTTAATATCCATATTATTGCTTGTCCCTTCTGTTTTGTTTGGAATCGGCAAGTCACTTTATTGTCTTAAATTCATATCCCTGCTTTTTTAAATATCTTATGATTTCAGGCAAGGCTTTGGCTGTTTCTTCCTTCCCATAAGTGTCATGCATGAGTACCACTGCTTTTTCTCTAGTCCCCATGTTCCTTATGAATTCGCGAATTAATTGTTCAGCGTTCTTAGGTGCACCTTCTGCATCTTTAGGTAACACATTCCAGTCAATCTGATGATAATCCTTATCTTGTAGAGCATTGTCCAGTACTTCCATACCATCGGGATCATTTCTCTGCCATGTCATATGACCGCCTGGAAATCGAATCACTCTTGTGGAAAAATTCTGTCCCAATATTTGTTTTAAAACTTGATTTGTTTTTTCAATATCATTCATAAAAATACTCGAATTCACAGTCTGATTAGGATACAAATAACTGTAGTCATGTGAGTAGGTGTGATTTCCGATAGCATGTCCTTCCTTAACCAATCTTTTGGTTATTTTTTTAGTCACTTCATTTTCTTCCACTGCTTTTCCTACCACAAAAAACGTTGCTTTCACATTTTCTTCTTTAAGAATATCTAATATTTTAGGCGTTACGGTAACCGATGGACCATCATCAAAAGATAAATAGACTACTTTTTTACCGTCTATCCCCTGAGGCCGATGCCCTTGCATTTGCTGATTCAAGTACTTCTCAATAAATGCTGCATCTTCAACACCCGAAACATTTTTTAGAGGGGATTTGCTCCCTTTGGATTCGTTATTTAGTTTGTCGGTTGACACTGACTCTATTTTTTCTATAAATTCAATTGTTTTTACTGGCTGTGGTTTACTACTAAATATGTCAAAGAGTTTTATAATAATTAAAACAATACATATGATAATAATAAACAGAAGCCTTCTTCTATTTCTCTTTATCCGATGAGCTCTCGTTCTATTATGCGTATAGCTTTTCTCCATAGTTTATGTTCCTCCAAAATCTAGAAGCTATTGACGGCTTTCATTTTGTGACCATGTGCCAATACAATTATTCGTATCTCAATGCATCTATAGGCTTCAAACTTGCTGCTTTATAAGCCGGGTATACTCCAAATAGGATGCCTGTGCCCGCAGAGCTAAGAAACGAATATATGATAGGCGAGATCGTAAATTCAATGGTCATATGTGCAGTTGCCTCAAGTATTTTGGATGCCCCTATGCCTGTTACAACCCCGATTGTACCTCCTAATAGACCAAAGATGACCGCTTCAGATAGGAATTGAATCATAATATCTCTCGGCTTGGCGCCAATAGCTTTTCGAATACCGATTTCTCTTGTACGCTCTATAACCGACACCATCATAATATTCATAATTCCGATTCCCCCTACCACGAGCGATATCGCGGCTACACCTCCTAGCAAGCTGGTCATGATATTATCTACACCTGAAGCAGCACCTGCTGCTTCTGACAGACTCATAATTTGAAATTGATCCGGTTCCGAGGGTTTTAGCTGGTGCGTTAAACGCAAGCTTTCCAATATGTCTGAACGAGCCTGATCCATCAAAGCTGGTGACTTGGCGGATACGTCCAATCCTGTAATGTTCTTCTCACCCAGACGGTTCATTATGGTTGTAGCAGGGATGTAAATTTGTTCATTAGTGCTGTAGCTTAATTTCGTTACTGGCTGAGTATTTAATACTCCAATTACCTTGAAAGGGACCTGTTTAATTTGAAACGTTCGTCCCAATACATTTTGGGTATCTCCACCAAAAAGACGTTGAACCGCCTGACTTTCAAGAATGGCGACATTCATGCGTTTATCCATCTCATCGTTGGTAAATGTTCTGCCCTCGGCAAAGGAAAACTTTTTGACTTTATAGAATGAAGCGGAAGTCCCTACAATAGTGGCGTTATAGTTATATCGCCCCCACGTAGCTTTTGAATTGCTCGTTATATTTGGCATCAATGCATCTATGGAATTCTTTTGTTCCAACGCCTCGACATCAGCCCAAGTAAACGATGGAGTGTTGTCATAATCTATTTCACCATCGACCATTGTCATAGCTGGCGCAACCATCAATACGTTATTCCCTAATTTATTAATTTCCGCCTTTATGCGGGTTGTAGAGCCGTTTCCAATCGCCATAATGGCAATAACCGCTGCCACCCCGATAATAATACCGAGTATTGTTAAAAAGGAGCGTAGCTTATTGGTTGTTAAACTGTTAATTGATACACGGATCGTTTCCATTAAATTCATAGGCTTGCCATCCTTGATGAAATTCTTCTATTCATAATGCTCTCATCCCGCTCAATATTCCCATCACGAAAGCTGATCAGGCGCTTGGCATATTCGGCAATTTCCAGCTCATGAGTAACTAAGACAATGGTTTTCCCCTGTTCATTCAAACCTTGAAACAGCTCCATAATCTCGACACTCGTCTTTGTATCTAGTGCCCCCGTTGGCTCATCCGCCAGCAGAATAACAGGATTATTCACCAACGCACGCGCGATGGAGACACGTTGCTGCTGACCACCAGATAGCTCATTAGGCTTGTTGTACATCCGTTCTGCAAGCCCTACACTTCGAAGCGCCTCCACAGCTCGTTCCCGGCGTTCCTTGGCAGGTATACCTGCATACATCATAGGTAGCTCTACATTAGCTAATGCTGTAGTTCGGGGAAGTAGATAAAATTTCTGAAACACAAAACCCAGTTTCTGATTTCGAATCTCGGAAAGCTCGTTCTCACGAGCATCCAAAATGGAATACCCATCCAAATAATACTTCCCCGTATCAGGATGATCGAGGCAACCAATGACATTCATCATAGTGGACTTACCCGAACCAGAGGGACCCATTATGGCAACAAACTCACCTTCGCTAATAGATAAATCAACACCACGCAGAGCTTGAATCTCCTGACCGCCCACCTCATATATTTTTTTAAGTTCTTTAATTTCAATAACGCTTTTATTCAAACGAACTTCGTTCATTGTGCCTGACCTCCATCAGGGTCTTGACCCTCTTGACTGCCATTTGGACCAGCACTACCACCCTGGGGCGGAATAACAATGGTTTCGCCTTCCTTGACACCAGACTTGATTTCGGCCTGATCCGCTGTATAGACCCCCAGCTTCACTGGTCTGAATTCATAATCTGCAGGGTTAGCCGGATTCTTCGCTACATATACTCCATCCACTCCACCTTCGGATCTCAATGCGAACAATGGAACAGACAACGCATCTTTATGTTCAGCCAAGAGGAGTGATACATCCATGTTCATCCCTGGTTGTAGTCTTATCTTTTGACTATCCAAAGACAATTCAATTTTGTATGTAGTCACATTGGATTCCGTAACCGGCTCTGGAGAAACAAAGAGGACTTCGCCTTTAAATTGTTTGTCCGGGAATGAATTCGTGTGTAACGTAGCCTGGAGCCCAGTCCTCATTTTAGCAATGTCACTTTCGTTAACCTTGGCACTAACCTTCATAACGCCTGTATTGGAGTTGTTCATAACAATGAAAGGTGCTGTAGGACTGGTACCCACATCGCCATTAACCTTCAAAATAATTCCATCCCACGGTGCCGTAACCTGTAATTTGTTCAGAACACTTTTCTTCTGTTCCAATTCCGTTTCAGCCTGTTGTAAAGAAGCCTGTGCGGATTGAATATTGGAGGCATCAGGCGGGGACTGTGCTGCCTTTAATTGTATTAAAGCTGTTTTATAGCCCATTTCCGCATCCTCAATCGCCTGAACTTGTCGATTCCTTGCCTTCTTGTATTGAAGTTCAACATTATTCATATCCAATTTTGCCTTATCCAGGTTTTGCTTGGCCGTCGCCAGGTCACTTTCTGCAGCTGCATCATTCTGGACTAGATAAGTCTGGTCATCATAATCCTTCTGGGCTTTATCCAAAATCATCTTGGCCGCCACTTTTTGTGCAGCGACTTCTTCCAGCTCCATGGAATCCTTGGCTGTTTTAATGGCCATCTGAGCCTTTAGGACATTTGCCTTCTGGAGCTCAATATCACTAGGCTTTGGTCCACGCTTGGCTTCCTCCACCTTGGCTCGGGCAATCGCTACATTGGATTCAGCATTTTTAATTTGTAACTTGGAATCCGAATCATCCAAACGAGCCAACACCTGACCCGCTTTGACACTATCTCCTGCTTTGACATTGACAGCAATGAGCTTGGCACCCTCGACATTTGTAAAATTGATATTAACTTCCTTAGAAGCCTGAACGGTTCCAGTTACTTTAAGCGATTCGGTCATGTTTGTTTTCTGTACCTGTACGATCTGGTTCGCAGGATCCTCCACGGGCTTTTCCTGACTTCTATTCATATAAACAGTACCGCCAATTCCCGCTATAATAATCAAGACAAGAATACCTATGATCCCTTTCAATCTTTTTTTCCTTCTTAACACTTGCAATGCATCTTTCTTTTCTGTTTCCGACAATGTTATATCCCCTTAAAATGTATTTTTTCTAAAACCTATACGCTCCACGGTTTGTTTAAAGCATGTTGCAGCATTGTCATTTGAATAATGAGTTCATCCTTATTCCGTTCAATTTGCTTCACTTTTAACTGATTCGTGGCGACCACCGTACCTGTGGCAAATCCACGTTCCCTTTTTTTACGAGATATGTCCAACACTTTAATAGCGTTCTGTAAATTACTTTGCATTTGTTCGTATTGTTCATCATTTTGCTGTAAGTTAAAGTAGATACTCTTTAGTGATTCTGCCAATTGATCCTTGGTATTTTTGAGTCCGCCTTCCGCTGAGTCTACATCAATCTGTTTAATTTCATAATCGTCCGTTCCCGAGTTCCATGTGTAATATTTAACTTCCATTTTTGCCAGCTTGACAGCCTCCTCCTGTCTCCATACCGAAGGACTCGCCGAGATTGCACGCGTCACAAGCGTATCCAAATTCGTGTTATCCATTTTCCGGTAAGCGGGTCGATCAACCAGTTCATATACCGTACCTTGCGGCTGCCCCATTTGGGTGTTTAGCACCTCTAACGCTTTTTGCAGCGCAGATTTTGCAATCTCTACATTCTTTTCTGCTTCTAAACGAGTCTGAATAATGGTGCTTTGTTCACTTGGAGAAATTTTCCCACGGTTGGCTTTCGCCTCAGCAGCTTTTTCTTCCAATAACGCAAGCGAAAGTGCATCCTCACTACTCTTCACTTTGTTGTCAGCCAAAAGTACGTCGTAATAGTCCTTCATTGTGGTGTAGTCTGTCTGATCTTGAGCAAGTTCGATTTGCTTCTTGGATTCCAAATAAGAAACCGTCGATGAGGCATACCCCTTCCAAGCAGAACTACTAGCCGCGTCCTCTTCACCGTTGCCTGCACCTGCTGGAATGAAATCCAGATTCTTACCTGCATTTTTTAGGTTAATCCGGTTACGATCTATCGTTTGCTGGGCTTCTTTCAAACTAAAGCTATTAGTCCGTGCCCATTGCTGGGCTTGACTCAATGTTAGTTTCACACTTGCATTGGAAACCAATTGCTGCCCCTCTGCTTGAACAAAGGACCCTGAAAAAGAACTGGTTGATAAGGCCAACAACAATAAAATAAACACACTTTTTTTCATAGATATCCCCCTCTTTCTAAGTTTATTAAGTCTAATAAATACGTTGTTATATGAATTTCAATTCTTACTCTACACTACAATTTCTTTGTATGACTCCCCATCAAGGAAATCGTGAATTGAGAGCTGCATCGTCTATAATCCGTGGAGATTCCAGAAAGGAGGAACCACTCCTCCCCTTCTGCAACTTTTTTACACAAAGCTTATCGTTCCTTATAACATCTTCAAATCCAATTGACGAAGGTACAGGAACCGTACAATAAGAAAGGAAAAGAATTGGATTGCCCAAAAGCACAGCATAATCTGAATAAGCGTAATGCGAAAGGGCACTACATATATTCCAGATGGTTCTGACATAACTAAACAAAGCACTATTCCTATGGATGATACGACTAATGGCAGAAGAAATAAGAAAGCAATTTGTCTGGATGCAGCTCGTCTCATTTCTCTTGAGTTTAGTCCGATTTTCGATAAAGCTCGGTATATTTCCTCATCCCGTTGAAGAACTACATACAATCTGAAATACAATAGACTTACAGTGCTTGCCAACATAATAATGGCGATAAATCCGCCAATAAATTCGCTAATATTCAGATCCATCTCCGATGTCAAATAATCCACTGCTCTAGAGTTAAGCACCCCTTTATTCACCTTGTGGGCCAACACGGAATACAACCATATCTCCTGTTGAGTTTCTGAAGTATCTAAAGAAAGTTGACCATTCTTCCATTTTGGCACAAAGTAGTAAACAGATTTGTATGCCAATGGATCATTGAAATACCGTTGTTCAATTAAATGGTCGTAAGTTCGATCTGGAACAACAAGTAACCGTGCTAGTTCAGAGATGATGTTTTCATCAGACTTTAAGTTATGGTCCAACTTCTGAGTATCCATAATCTGGATATTCATAATCTGAGATTTTCCTTGATTGTAAGTTAGCTTTTTTTCAAAAAAGGTTTTCTGTTCTTCTAAAGACATCCCGTTTGAATCAAAAATGAAAAAGCCTTGATGGTCCCGAAGCGCTACTGCCTGTTTTAGCTCCTTAAACCTGGAAGCAAGAGCCTCATAATTGGATTGTTTCATCACTGGCGCGAGCTGTTCATGAAAGGGAAAGATCAACACTTCACCTTTCGAATAATCTACCCCAGCCGTATAAAGATTTTGGTCAATCTCTTTTTCAAGCTCTATAGAACTTACAACATCAGAAGTAAGTGCAAATGAATAAGATTGCTCCTTAAGAAATCTCTTTTGCTGCTGCATGGAGTCAAACGTTGACGCTGCTCCTACACAGGAAATGATAGAAATTAGGGTAATTAATGAAAACAGCCCGGCATTATTCCTGATTTTGTATGTGATCTCAGATAACCATAATAAGCGTATTCCGCTCCAAGACCATTTCCTGTTAGCTCTAAGCAATTGAATGAATAGTACACATAATTGAGTGTAAAATAAGTAAACACCAATAAATCCCATTACAATTGTATATTTAAATGTGTCTCCAACTGAATAGTGTAATATATAAAAAGAAAGAGTCCCCAAACGATACGGTGCCAGATAAATGTAGGGTGGAAAATCAATCCTCATCAAATATACAGCCGCTCCTATTAATACTATGGCAAGAAAGGACAGGCTCCATGAAGCTTTTAAATCCTTTTTTAGCTGTGAAACCTTGCTAAAAGGCTGCTGTAATTTAAAATGGCGTATGAAGAAAACAGACACAAATGAGATCAATATAAACAAAAACATAAAGCCCACCACGGTGAAAGCCAGTGCTTTCCAAGGAAAATAAAACGTTAAATACATTCCTATGACATTGGAGCCCAAAAGTAGAAAGAATTTCGCTGAAACAAATCCTCCGATAATCCCGGTAATTAAGGATAAAAAGCCTATAATTAGATTTTCATATACGACCAAAAAATAAATTTGTCTGTGATGTGTCCCTAAAATGGTCAGTATACCAAATTCTTTTTTTCGTGCAGCAACAAAAATATGGTTTGTGTATAATACGAAGAAAAAGGAAAACACAAAAATCAACAGATCAGCAACTTGTAATCCCTTTTTCACATTAGCTGCTGTGATTGCATCTGAGACATCCGGGTGAAAAATAAATATCGCATATACGAAAAAAATCGAAATCATTAATGAGCTGCTTACATAGTAAGGTACATAAGCACGCACATTGTGCTTGAGATTATTCCATGCTAACAGACGAAAGCTCATGCGCATGTCTACTCCCCCCCAAAAAGGAGAGTATATCTATAATTTCTTGAAAAAATAATTGCTGACTATGACTACGATGGATTTCATTATATAACTCACCATCTTTTATAAAAATAACCCGATCGCAATAACTGGCTTCCACGGCTCCGTGTGTTACCAGCACGATTGTGGAATGATCCACCCGACTGATAAGCCCCAGCATTTCCATCACAATACGTGAAGACATGGAATCGAGATTTCCAGTGGGTTCATCTGCGAGCAAGAGTGAAGGAGAGTGAATAATAGCCCTGCCTATAGCCGCTCTTTGCTTTTGTCCCCCTGACACCTCATAAGGTCGTTTATCCAAAATATCAATAATATCCAGTTTCTTCGCTACCTCTTCCAGTTTGTGCTCCATTTCCTTTAATCCTTTTTTATTCAGCATCAGAGGAAACAGTATGTTCTCTCCCAAAGTGAGAGTTTCCAGCAAATTATAGTCCTGAAATACAAATCCCAGCTCTTTACGACGAAATAAAGCCAGCTTATCCTTCTTGAGCTGATTTGGATTTTCCCCTTTAATACAAACCTCGCCAGAAGTCGGCATATCAATGGTTGAAATCATGTTTAATAATGTAGTCTTCCCACTACCAGACGGCCCCATAATGCCAACAAACTCGCCTTGTTTGATCGTTAAATGGATGTTATTAAGGGCTCGGTAGGGAACCTTGCCATAGTATATTTTGGTGACTTGATCCATTCGTACAATCTCCATAATTCATTCCTTTCTTTTTCCTATGTCATGATCATAATCCATCCAGACAAGTGAAGCGATCGATTAACATTACAAAAACCTTAAATCTGTTGTAAGGTTTCTCATTTGCGAATTGGAAACAGAATTTGAACCGTCGTCCCTTCACCAACCGTCGATTTTAACTGAATGTTATGATTCAGTCTTTTGCAGATTTCAGACACCAAATAGAGTCCCATCCCGGTTGATTCACGATACTTCCGCCCATTTTCACCTGTGTAATAAGCCTCAAATACCCGTTCTACGTCTTTTTTAGGGATACCAATCCCCTCATCCTGTACTTCCAACACAATGACATGATCTCTTACGTGAGACATCAGTTTCAGACTGTGGGCATGACCTGAAGAATACTTCACCGCATTGGTCATCAATTGGTTAATTATGAATCTTAGCCACTTGGCATCAGTTATCACACACAACTGCTCGTCCACTTCATTGGAAGGATAAATTTCGTTACGAATCAATAGTCTTTTGTTATCATAGATCACATCACTAACCAGTTTTCGTAATACAACAGGCTCCACATGAAAATCAGGTTCAAAGGATTCCAACCGTGACATATATAAAATCATGTCTAGTCCTTTTCCCATTCGATCAATTTCATCGTAAATCTGATCAGATTCAGGATCTATTTTTCCTTTGAGGATTAAATGAATAACAGCAAGAGGAGTTTTCATCTGGTGAACCCACTGATTGATAAATGTAATATGATCACGTTGCTGATGCTCTAACTGATGAATTCGAGACTGATACAATCGGTAATATTGTAAAAGCAAGTGTTGCAAAGAAGAGGCTAACGGATTAAGTACCTTCATCTGAATAAGCTCATCTAAATCTCTTAGGTTTGCAGTGGATAATATTCGATATAAACCAGAGTACAGGACATATCGGAAGAGCAAATAAACCAGCAATATGGAAGTCCCAAAAAAGACGGAATACAGGGCTGTCGACCAGTTACGGTAACCATCCAACCAATAGATACTTAACACAAGAAAAAGTTGGATGATATTAAAAATCACAAGCGAAAAATGGTCACGCCAAAAAAGCTTCACCGTTCATCCTCCTCAGTCAAAGTGAAGCCGATAGCCAGCCCCTCTAACCGTCTCTATGATATCCCCCAGTCCCAGCTCGCTCAGCTTTTTACGGACACGAGTGACATAAACATTCAATGTGTTCTCGCCCACATACTGGTGATCATCCCATAAAGCCTCTAAGAGATGAACTCTACCCACAACCTGTTTAGGATACGTCATCAATAGCTCTAACAGTGCTGCTTCTTTCTGGCTAATTTCGACCTGCTTGTCATGGAACACAAGTTCCATAATATCGGGATATAGCGTCAAAGCTGACACTTTTAAGGAACGTGATTTTGGAGCAACGGCATAAGAACCATAGGCACGTCGCAGATTACTTTCTACTTTGGCTAACAGTACTTCGGGATAAAATGGTTTCGTAATGTAATCATCTGCTCCGTTTTGCAAAGCAATGACCTGATCCATTTTATCATCGCGTGCAGACACAAAAAGGATGGGACATGTAGATTGAGTCCGTATTTGTCTACACCAATAAAATCCATCGAAACGAGGTAGATTCACATCAAGTAGTACCAAATCTGGCTCCACCTTTTGAAAGGCAACTAAAACTTGATCAAAATTTGAAACAATAACTCCTTGATAACCATATTTTTCAAGATAGGATTGGAGCAAGGAGCTGATTTGAGGGTCATCCTCTACTATTAATATCTTTTGCATTATGTTTTCTACCTTCTTAGTGCTTGAATTTTTAACAACTGATTTCTCTATAATGCCTTTATTTAATCATTCAAGCAATAACAACAATCTAATCCCCTTTGGTTGTAGATTTAGGAGGTTTTCGTGGTGGTGTATATAGAACCCCGGATAATATGCATGGTGCCAAATACCAGAGTGATTAACAATATAATTATAGTAACGACAACCATTACTGTTATAATGGTTTTTTTACGATTTTTTAATATTTCATTGAAACTTTGCTTTGGATCTTTCAAGTCTGCTCACTTCTTTCCTTGCCTAGCTATTTACCAGCATAATTAGTTTCTACATAACGAACAACAGTTGAATCTTACAAAAACATTTCTTTGCTGTAAGGTTTCTGATTACCTACAGACCATCGTCGGATTGAACTAACGTATGTACGTAACAAAACTGCCCGGGGTTGAGAATCTTTTTCTGATTCTCAACCCCGGGCAGTTTATCCTTTCTATCCTTTTACAGCCGAACCTACCGTCATCGCCCGCTCCACTTGTTCACTCAAGAACAGATAGACCAGTACCATCGGTAAGGAGGCCATAGTCATAACAGCCCCCATGGCTCCCCAATCTGTGCTGTAAGAGCCTTGGAAGAAAAGCAAGCCGAGTGGCAATGTCTTCATATTTTCATCAGAAATTAAAATATAGGCCAAAGTGAACTCATTCCAGTTGTTCAAGAATTGAAAAATGGCTACCGTCGCAATTGCAGGCAATGCAAGTGGCATAATGATTTTCAGGAACAGTCTATAAATATTAGCTCCATCCATGCATGCCGCCTCTTCAATCTCCTTAGGAATTGCTATAAGAAACCCGTAAAAAATCATGGACGAGAAAGGAAGGCCAATTGCGATATAAGGAAGAATAAGAGCTCCATACGTATTGGTAAGATGAAAATCGCGAACCAGAATCGCCAGCGGTATCATGATAACCTGCAGTGGCATAAACATTCCTATGATCATATAAGTCCGAACGGCAGAACGAAACCTCCATCTCATACGAGCCACTGCGAAGGCAAACATCAGAGCCAGTAAAAGGATGAACAGAGTCGAAATCGTTGATACGACCAGACTGTTCAGAAAGTAACGGGGAATATTAAACTGCGTCCAGGCATTAATGTAATTCTCGTAACGAAAATGTGTCGGCAGTCCAAATGGATTAGAGACAAAGATCTCATCGTTGTTCTTGAACGAGTAGGAAACCATCCAGAACAACGGGTAGACCGAAACAATAAAATACAACCACAGCGGTATCTGCAGAACAGCTTGTCTGAACTTGCTCAAAGCGGTTTTACTCATTTCGTTCTCCTTTTCGATACACGCCTTATCAGGCGGTTTGTCCGCGGTCGAACAGCTTATTGATGACTACAGTTGCCAATAGTGAGATTAGTACAAGCAGCACGGATACAGCACATGCGTACCCATAGTTGCTTTCCATGAAAGCATAGCGGTAAATCATGAATGTCATTGTATAGTTTGTAGTGCCGGGGCCACCATTTGTCATAATCAGCATCTGCACAAAGGCCCCAATTCCAGAGGTAATCGCAATAATAAAGCAGAATTTGTAAGTTTCCCTCATCAGAGGAAGGGTGACATGCCAGTGCGCTCTCCATTTGCTGCAGCCGTCAATCGTGGCGGCTTCAAAGTAGTCCTCGGGTACTGACTTAACTCCTGCATATAGCAGCGCAAATTGATACCCCATAAACTGCCAGGCATTAACGAAGGCGATGGCAATAATCGATGCTGTCGGGGAGCTTAGCCAATTTTGCTGATAAGGGATGTTCAAGAGATCAAACAGCCGGTTGATCAATCCGTTAGTTGGGTCATAGATTGCAATCCACAGCTGGCACACCACGGTTACCGATAAGACAACTGGGATAAAATAAGACGTTTTCAGTATTTTTCGCCCGCGTGTGCGCGGGTCCGCACAGATTAGCGCTAATAGTGTTCCCAGTCCGATCTGAAAGACCGCCAGCACAATGGCAAAGATTAATCCGTTCTTAAGCGAAGTAGCAAGTAGAGGATCGGAGAACAGTTCCCGATAATTACTCAGTCCCGAAAAGGTCAGCGTACTCAGGCCGTCCCAATCATAAAAGCTGCGAAGAACAGTTTGCAGAACGGGATATATCAGTATCACGCTATACAGTATCAAAGCAGGGAGGAGAAACAGTGCGAGCGCCGATTTGTTCCCCAAATATTTATTCATGTCTTGCTTCCACCCCTTATCTTTGGAACAGCATCCCCCAGCGACTTATCCGCCAAGGGTTGCCGAATTCCTGAATTCTCAGTTTTCTTTTTCCAATGTACTATTCAGATTGTTCACAAAATCCTGTTCAGAGAAATTGTCTACCATTAAATTTTGAGTATTGTCATTAATGGTGTTCTGAATTTTTGTATTGCTCAGAAGTTGAGCATATTCCTGCGCGTTTGGCAGCAACTCTTTGACGACTCGCTGCATCATTGCTGGGACATTAGAGGCCATTGGCTTATCCACTTTCTGCGAAACAATTGGACTTCCAAGTTGGGTGTATCTGTACTCGGCTGACTTTGTGGCAAGGAAGGCCGCTACCTTTACAGCTGTTTCCTTATTCTTGCTACTCGGTGATACTGCGTAACCTTGTGGTGAACCCGAGCCGTCTATGAAATATTTGGAATTCTCGTAGGTTGCTTCATCCTTTGCAGGCCAGTACATCCAGTCAACCTGGTCGCCCAGCTTTTCTTGTGAACTGTAAATTTCCCATTGTCCGTTCACGAACATAGCAGCCTTCCCTTGATAAAATAAGGACGATGCCTGATCATAATTGGTATTCGTGGCGTTGGCATCGAACAATCCAGCTCTCTGCAATTGCTTCATCTGCTGAGCCGCTGCTACAAATGCTTTCGGCAATGCTATTACACCTTTCTGATCAAGTGCTCCGAATCCATGTGGCTGCTCCCTTGTAACCAGTCCATTATAAAAAGCGGTCGTTATCCATTTTTCCTTGGCAAAGATTGACATAGGTACATAACCTGCGGCTTTCAACTTTTTCGCTGCATCGGCCATTTGGTCAATCGTCTTAAGCGGTGTTTTGATTCCGACCTTCTCAAAAATTGACTTGTTATAATAGATCATTTGGAATTCTATACCGGTTTCGGGATAAGCATATACATGATTGTCTGGAGCTACCAAACGCGATTCAACACCCGGGTTAAGATTCTTCTTGAATTCGGCCGTTGTGTCATAGTTGTCCAGCACCTCAACATTTTTCGATTTTGCGAAAGTTTGCAGAACTGACCAATCCGCTAAATAGATGTCTGGCATGTTTCCCGTTGCCGCATAGGTTTTCAGCTTCTGGCCTCCATCCTGCACGGCAGGATCCAGTTCAATCTCTACGTTTGGCATCTTCTTTTTGAGCTCTTCCACCGCATAATCGAACGGCTTTATGGTATCGTCATCAAAATGCTGCGCATACACCTTCAATTTGATCGTACCGTCCCCTGCCTCGCTCTTGGAAGAGGTCGAGTTATCTTCGCCACAAGCGACCAATCCAATAGACATGGTGAGCACTAGCAAAGCTGCACTCCAACTTCTGTAAGTTTTTTTCATGTGTTTAATCCCCCTCATGCAGTGTGTTTTATGATTACGCTTTCATTTGCATGACTACAGTATACTGCCGCTTCTTTTTTTGATTAAGGAATAAAACGGGCTTAATCAGTAAAAAACGGGACAAAAAGATCTGCGGTTCTCCATATATAGGAAAACCGCTAGGCTTAAATCGATTTGTCCTGCCTCGTAGGAAAGGCGCTACCTTTTTTTGAGTTGCTCATATTCAGTCGGTGTCATGCCAAAGCGTTTCTTGAAGCATTTGCCAAAATAATTGGGGTCACTGTATCCAACACTTTCAGCGATTTCTGACAGCTTCCGATTTCCATTCAGCAAAAGCTCCTTGGCCTTTTTCATCCGGATGTGTGTAATATGATCCACTATGGAGAAGCCAGACTCCTTGCGAAAAACGCGCCGGAGATAGCTGGGATCGACGAAAACTCCGCACGAAACCTGCTCTGCAGACAACTCTGTGTCTGCATAATGTTCCTCGATATAATTGATCGCCGCCGCAAACAAATTGGAAGCCTTCGTAGGACGCATATTCTCCATCAGCTGGATCAGCTTGCGGTATAGGGCGAGCATCCAACCTTCAGCAGCCTCCCAGGAATCCAACTCCCGCAGCCGGTCGTAAGGAGATTTGTTCCCTCCTTCATCCCATAGCCGATCATAAGGAATACCGCGTTCACTTGCAAAGGAAAGTGCTAGAGATACGATTCCCATAAGCATCGCATCCGCGTACTCATCCCCCCACTTGTATATACTAAGCTGCCGGATTGCCTTACGGACCTCCTCTAACGTTTCACTGTCTTTCATTCGGAGGTCTAGCACGACCGCATCACGCAGATGTCCCAAATCAGGCATACCTGCTCTGCCGTGCAACGCTTCGCTACCATGCTTACCCCACTCGGTACTTTCGCTCTCCTGTGGAAACACCGGTAGTTTCGGCTTAATACGTTCCAACATCGAGAGCATTTCTTCTGCATTGAACGGCTTCAACAAATAATCCTGTACTCCGGTTCGAACCGCCTTCTGTAGGTATTCAAATTCGTTATGTCCGGATATGAATACAATAACGATGCGTTCGAACTTGACTTTCAACCTCTCAGCTAATTCAATTCCGTCAATAAAGGGCATATTGATATCTACGAGGGCGAGATGCGGCTGATGCCGCTCGGCTTCCTGAAGTGCTTCCTGGCCGTTCCTTGCTTCGCAGCAAACCCGAAAGCCATGACTTTCCCAATCTATCTTAATTCGCAGAAAGTCTCGGAACAGCGGTTCATCATCGACAATCATCACTTTATACATCTTGGTGTTCACTCCCCTTTGGCAGCATCGGCAGCAACAGGTCAACAGTTGTTCCCTCCGTGAGCACACTTTGCACGGATATCCCATACTCCTCGCCAAAATACAGGCTCAGTCGTTGCTGAACACTGTAGGTACCGATTGATCGTATTCCTTCTTTCGATAAATGTCTGGACATGATAGTCTGAACTTGGAATTCATCCATCCCCACACCGTTGTCCTGCACCCGAACGACCACCTTATCGCCCTGTTTAAAGGCAAAAATACGGATAAAACCTTTTGTTTCTTTCTTCTTAAGACCATGGTAAATCGAATTCTCGACAAGCGGCTGAAGCGAGAGCTTCGGGATCGGTGTACCTGCAAGCTCGGGAGGGATATCCACTTCATAGCGAAACACATCGGGATAACGGATTTGTAGAATCGTCAGGTAATCATCAGTAATCTGGGCTTCCTTTTCTAAAGTGATTAATTCCCGTCCCTTGTTCAGCACCATCCGATAAAAATCTGCCAGCGCTTTTGTAGTATCTCTAGCCTCCTCATTCCGATCTAACTCATTGAGTGCATAAATGGTATCCAAAGTGTTGTACAGAAAATGCGGTTTAATTTGGGCACTTATCAGTGCAAGTTCATATTCACGCTTACGGTTCTGTTCCTGCCTTACCTCATCCAGCAGCTCCCGAACTCGTCTTATCATAAAATTAAACGCTTCAGCAATGGTACCGATCTCATCCTCTGTACGGACTGTTGTAACCGATTGCAAGTCACCGGTTACAACAGTCCGCATGGCCCTAGTTAGTTGTTCGAGAGGGCTAACGACCATTTTAGATAGAAAGCTAGCGCCCAGCCAGGAAAAAATAAGGCATAACACGCCGATTAAGAGCGACAGTCTAACATTTTGCCGGACATCAGCCGTAAGCAGGCTAAGAGAAACAATATTGACCAACTTCCAATCCATCCGGTTATAATCCGTGACCGTTACCAGATTGCCCTCATACTCGAATGAGCACGTTCCATGGGATGCATTAGGTGCACAACGTTGGATGGCCTCACCCAGCTGTGGATTCACCAGATTCATCAACATCTCATTGTCTTCTGCCACAGCCACGCGCATTTCGTTATCTAAAAAATAATAAGATTTGGGTGCATCTGGATCGCTGGAACGAAAGTAATCAGACAAACCTTCTTCCTTCACTAACAGAAAAAGCGTTCCATAGGGTTCGCCGGTGTCTATATTAATGACCATCTTCCCCAGCGTCAAAACGGGAGAGCTCCGATCTGGTGTTAGGAAATCCCTCTTCTCCATATCAAACCAGAGGGCCTGTCCATAACTTTCAGATTCCCTTACCTGCTTAAGCATGCTATAGATCTTGCGATCATCCCCGCTTTCGGTATAAGAGGCGAAAATCGTCCCTTCGTTATCAATGAATACAGCGGCATCCACCTCACGAAAGATTGACAAATCAATGGATAAGCGGCTCTGCATCAAGTTTCCAAACTGAATAGGCTCCATGGCAGTATTAGGTTTGGCACCGTATGAATCATACATCCGGTTAATATTCGTGACCATAATATTGGCCGCCGTTTCCACACTCCTGAATATATAATCGGTCCTAGACAAGATGAGCTGAGACTCATCGACCACATTGCTGGTGGTTCGATCTATCAAAGAACGGCTGAAAAGTTGGTTTGACAATAGTCCAAGAATAAGCAGAGAAATAATAATTAGCGGAAGAAATACCGTTATAACCTTGCTTTTAAAGCGAAGTCGACCGAACCACTTACGAGCTAGTGACAAAATATTCAACTAGGACCCCTCCGTCATCAAGAGAATATTCATCATGTTAACACAAACAATCTCTACAGTAGTAGTTCAAAAATAAAGTTAAAAAAATTCAACCGTTCTTCTTGAAAGTGCTTTAGAGATGTGTTAGGATAAAGTCGATTTTTAGTAAAATTATTAACTAAAAAGGTGTGAGCTCTTTTGGCAACCATTAAAGACATTGCCCGCGAAGCGGGTGTGTCTGCCGCAACCGTTTCAAGGGTTTTAAATAACGATCTGTCACTGTCCGTAAGCCCAGACACTAAAAACAGAATTTTTGGGGTTGCCGAGCAACTCGGGTATAAGCCTACCCGGCTGAGGCAATTAAAGCAGAATACGGAACGTGCCGGGAAAACGGTCTCCCTCCTGCTGTGGTGTTCTATTGAGGAGGAAAGAGACGATCCGTATTACGCTTCGATCCGCCGTGGAATCGAACTGCGCTGTGAAGAGCTTGGCCTGACGTTGGGCCAGACCTTGCGAGGCCGCTCATCCATCGGCACCCTGCAGAAGGCGGACGGTCTTATTGTTGTGGGCGGCGTTGACCCTGAAGAGGTATTCAAGCTTCATCCTGACAAGAACACCATTGTCCTTGTCGACCAGTACCATGAACAGCTGGAGTATGATTCTGTACGACTTCATTTCCGGCAAGCTGTTGATCAGGCACTCGGTCATCTACTTGAGCTTGGCCACCAACAAATCGGATTTATCGGCGGTAAGAGCGACGGTGAGCGAAGAGCGCATTATTTTGAACGATTCATGCGGGAACAGGGGTTGTACAATCCTCAATTCGTCCGCATAGGTGCCTGGAGTACCGCGGATGGTTATCTCATGATGAACGAACTCCTAACCCAACAGGAAAGACCGACTGCCTGCTTCGCTGCAAGCGATCCGCTCGCTATTGGCGCCCTCCGCGCCCTTCATGGACATGGAGTCAAGGTACCCGAAGATATGGCTGTTGTCGGCTTCGACGACATTGAGATGGCAGCCTTCGTGCAGCCTCCGCTAACCACTGTCCGTGCCTACCCTGAACAGATGGGAAAGGCTGCCGTGCAACTGCTCTCTGAACGGTTTGAGGGACGTGAACCACCTGCGTACAGCGTGATCGGGACTAAGCTTGTCATTCGGGAGAGCTCATGCAAAAAAGGCTAACATCAGTACTTGAGAGTCTTGTTGTCATTGATCAGTATCCTTACGTAAAACAATAATGATAACCCCCTAAGGAGTGAATATCATGAACATTCATGTTAACGAGGCGCTTGGTTTGTTTCATTTGCAGTCCAAGGATTGCAGCTATATTATCCAGCTTGTAGAAGGATATCCCGCACATGTCTATTGGGGAGCTCAACTTCATCATGACCAAAGTCTCGCAAGTATATTGGAGCTTAGGGAGCGTTGCTCCTTCTCTCCCACTCCCGTTTCTTCCAGCCGTACAATTTCTTTGGACACGCTTCCTCAGGAATACCCCCAGTATGGAACAAGCGACTTTCGTCAACCAGCTTACCAGGTTGCACTTGCGGACGGAACTCGGACTACGGAGCTGAAATATAGTGGTTACCGTATTGAACCGGGTAAACCAAAGCTCGAGGGACTTCCTTCCGTCTATACCGAATCGGATGATGAAGCCACAACCCTCTTTTTGATCCTTGAGGATCAATACTCGGGGCTTAAGACTACACTGCTCTATACTGTATTTGCGAACCACAGTGCTATTGCTAGGTCTGCTCTTTTTGAACAAAAGGGAAGCGCTACCATAAATATTGAACATGCCATGAGTGCCTCTGTCGACTTCGCCGATTCCAACTACCAAGCTCTCTACTTATCTGGAGCCTGGGTTCGGGAAAGACATATCCAACGCCGTGATCTCGGACCCGGCTCCATTCGGCTCGAGAGCCGACGGGGTTCCAGCAGCCACCAAATGAACCCCTTTCTGGCACTGCTTCGTCCTGATGCGACTGAAGATCGTGGAGATGTTTACGGTTTCAGTCTAATCTACAGCAGCAACTTCGTCGCACAGGCAGAAGTAGAGCAGTTCAATCAGACTCGTGTAAGTATCGGAATCAATCCTTTTGACTTCTCCTGGCGGCTTGAGCCGGGTCAGTCATTCCAGACCCCTGAAGCCGTATTGGTCTTTTCCGAAGAAGGTCTTGGAGGCATGTCACGCACCTATCACCGACTCTATCGCACACGTCTGTGCCGAGGGGCTTACCGTGACAAAGAACGTCCGATTCTCGTGAACAATTGGGAAGCCACGTATTTCGACTTCGACGCCGACAAAATCGAAGCGATTGCCAAGGAAGCAGGACCCCTTGGAATTGAGCTCTTTGTTCTAGATGACGGTTGGTTTGGTAAGCGCGACAACGATGACAGTTCGCTTGGAGACTGGTTTGAAGACCGTCGCAAGCTGCCTGGCGGGCTTGCTGACCTGGCAAAACGGGTTAATGAACAAGGATTACAGTTTGGCTTGTGGGTTGAGCCGGAAATGGTATCACCGGATAGTGAACTGTACCGCAGCCATCCCGACTGGTGCCTGCATGCGGAAGGCCGGCGGCGGACGGAAGGCCGATCCCAACTGGTGCTCGATCTCTCCCGCAAGGAAGTATGTGACTACTTGTATGAGACACTTAGCTCCGTATTCTCGATCGCTCCAATTACTTATGTCAAGTGGGACATGAACCGTAATATGACAGAGATTGCTTCGGCTACCACTCCTAGTGAACGTCAAAAGGAAACTGCACACCGATATATGCTCGGACTTTACGATCTGATGGAACGTCTGACCTCCCAGTTCCCGGACATCTTGTTCGAAAGCTGTTCCGGAGGCGGGGGACGATTCGATCCCGGAATGCTCTACTATATGCCGCAGACATGGACCAGTGATGATACCGATGCCATTGAAAGATTGGCTATCCAGTACGGCACAAGCATCGTGTATCCAGCCAGTACCATGGGCGCACACGTATCGAACGTACCAAATCACCAGGTGGGGCGAATCACCTCCCTCGCTATACGCGGCGACGTGGCAATGAGCGGAAATTTTGGCTACGAACTTGACCTAACTGCCTTTACAAATGAAGAAAAGGAGCTCGCTGCCAAACAAATTGCCCAGTATAAGGAAATTCGTTCCCTCGTACAGCAGGGAGATATGTATCGACTCCTTAGTCCATTTGAAGGCCGAGGCGATACGGCCTGGATGTTCGTTAGCGAGGACCAGTCCGAAGCTTTTGTCGCTTACTTCCGCGTACTAGCTGAACCGAATGGGCCCATCCGGCGACTAACTCTAAAAGGACTTGACCCAGATAAAAAGTATATAATCGAACACGGAGCGACGGGCAACACAGCAGTCCATGCGGGTAATACCTTAGTGGAGGATGGCGGTTCCCCCTTCTGCGTAGCATTTGATGGCGAAATTTTTGGAGGTGACCGCCTAATGAAAATTGGGCTTGTTGTCTCGGATCTCTCTGGAGATTTCGCCAGCTCTACCTTCCGCCTTAAAGCTATCTCCAACTAATAACAAATGCAGTTAGCAACGGTGAATATCGATGAAAAAATTAAAACAAGGCAGTCCGATTTTCCGGCCTGCCTTGTTTTATAACTTTGGTCCCTGTAGATTAAAGACACACAAGAGATTGCCAAGCAATTGATCATTTAATAGCATCCTTGACTTTGATTCTCCATATCATATGATCAGAGCCTGCTCCCCAATAATCTTTTAATAAATAATCAGGAGTTCCAAATTTCTTTTTCCATATTTTCTGCGCAATACGATATCCACTATCTAAACAAAATTCTTCTACTCCTCTATTCTTCAGCGCCAAATACATTGATTTCAACAATAAATTCCCTACCCCAATCTTCTGGTAGTCAGGGTGAACAAATACAGTTCCTACCTCGCATAACTTTTTAAATGTATCACTGGTAGATTTACTTATTAGTTGACTTACTGGTCCATATTCAATAGAACCCATTATTTGATTCCCATCTACAGCGATTAAGAAATATCGCTGCTCACCGTGACTCTCCAAGTCACTTTCCAAATATAACCTCTTAGTATTAATTTCCTCCTCTATGTCTTCCAGCATATGACCAATGCCTTCTTTAGCAAACGTGTCTGTAATCACAACTCTAAACAATTCATTTAACTTTTCGATGTCCTTAATTTCCGGCCTTCTGATTTCGACATTATTCATCTAATTTCAGCCGATGTATGATTCAGTACGGGATACTTTGAAAGTACACTATTCGGCAGCTCCATCAAACTTGTTATTTCATAAGTAGGTTGAATCCCAGACGTATTTGTTTTTCTGGAAGGGTTGAACCAACAGGTATCAATTCCGTATTTGTTCCCTCCTTGAATATCAGAGGTTAAAGAATCGCCGACCATAAGAACCTTACTTTTATTAGAGATGGCCAACTTGTTAAATGCGTAATCGAAAATACCAGCTTGTGGCTTTTGGCAACCCACTTCCTCTGAAATAATTACCTGCTCAAACACATCACGCAGCGGCGAAAGCTGAATTCTGGAGGTTTGCACCTCTTTGATTCCATTCGTAATAATTGCCAAACGACAATCAGAGAGCATATCACATAATTCAACCGCTCCGTCCATCAAAAAAGCACCTTCACCCAAATAACGTAAATATGCAGCACTAAAGGCATCTGGATTGAAATCTAGATCATGAATAGTAAATAATCGCTTAAACCGTTCCACACGCAGTTGCGCTGAGGTAATGTGTCCTTCCTCTGCCTCTCGCCACAACGCGCCGTTGATTTCATCGTAACTGGATTTATACTCCGTGGCCCCTTGCGGCAATCCAAATTGGGTAAACGTATTATGTAGCGCATGACTCTCTGCCTTTTTAAAATCAAACAGCGTATCATCGACATCAAACAAAATAATTTCGTATTTCATAACGACCTCCATATCATTGCTTTACTAAATTGTTCAGTCCGCTTGATCCTTTGAGCTGTTCCAGATAGAAGTACAACGAAAAACTAACAATACATTATTACCTTTCGGTTATTATACAGAACCTAGTTAAGCCGTCAAGTCACTAATAACAAAGTCATAGTATTTTGTCATCGGTGCAAAAGGCAAATAACGCTCAATAAGAATGCCCGTAAAATGAAGGTGATCTCATTTTACGGGCCACTGAGCATCTAAGAGATGATATAGCAAGAATCCTAGTGATCTTCATTAATCCATTTAGCTAGTGTTTGATCAAAACAATGAGGTTCTTCAAACATCGGGTTATGCCCACTATATTCAAAAACCACTTTTTTCACGTTCTCGTAGGTGTCATCGACCCTATCCCATAAAGAAACTGGCGCAACCAAATAATCATACCTTCCCAAACCAATAAATACGGATTTATGGATATCCGCTAAGGATTGTATCAAATTCATGTTTCCGAATACTTCTCCCCATAAATAATCAATGATAGGCATGTTCGTATATACATCATTCCACGTATAAGCCGCATCATAGGCATAATCATAAAAGCTTTGAGCTCCCATACGTATACACATGTGAACAAATCTTCTATCAGGGTCTCTTTTGATATCTTCCTCTAATAAAACAATGTCCTTTTCAAAACGTTCCTTTCTTTCTGAACTGGCCGTTTCATTAAAGAAAGAAAAGCTTTGCCGTTGTCTTTCTTGGCTGTTTGTAGGTGCTGAATTTAAAAGTACCACTTTTTGAACATAGTCCGGGTATTGTTTAGCATATTCTAAAGCCATAAAAGCATGCCCGGAATGTCCTAATATGATAAATTCATTTAGATGAAGGCATTGTCTTGCTGTTTCTATATCATTAATAACTTTATCCAAAGTATAGTCTTCTGGTTTTAAAGCTCGAGTCGGTTTTGCAAACCCTCTATGATCCAGAAAAATAAACTGAAACTTTTTATATAAATGGTCTGAAAATAAGCGAGGATAATATACACTACTGCCGATCACCAATATCGGTCTTCCGTTACCTCTTATAGCATATTTCAGCTCAAATCCATCACTAATAACTGCTTGATAAGTGCTCATTTATAATCTCCTTTTCTTTTTTAAATCACTCCCTTTCCTTTGTGTAATTCCCTTGTATTCTCCATAGAACGTTCCAACACTTCAACTCACCTCAAAAAGTACAATTTTTATGAGAAAAGTTTAACATGTTTTTTTCAAAAACAAAACTGGTTTACTTTTGTCTTACTTGTCTTGACTTAAGGGATTCATACTTCATTTTTGACAAGCATATCTTTTTGGAAACAAAAAAACCGCGATTATCGCGGTTTTTTATGTAGAGGTCATACTTTTATTTGCTTGGCGACGTCCTACTCTCCCAGGACCCTGCGGTCCAAGTACCATCGGCGCTGGAGGGCTTAACGGTCGTGTT
>NZ_JANAVN010000022.1:0-73571 GCF_024213565.1 Paenibacillus sp. Lou8.1 | reverse complement strand
GGTAGATAGGTTGGGGGTGGAAGTGCAGTAATGCATGGAGCTGACCAATACTAATCGGTCGAGGGCTTATCCTAAGAATAAAACGCAAATGAGTTTCGGATCCAGTTTTCAGGGTGTAACCTTGAAATTGCGCTTGATATTCCAAATCACTTTGGTGAGTTAAAGAATAACTTGCGGAGTTTTGCTAAGCGAGTCCATTTATATGGAGAGATACCCAAGTGGCTATAAGGGGACCCTCTGCTAAGGGGTTAGACTGCGAAAGTGGTGCGAGGGTTCGAATCCCTCTCTCTCCGCCATTTAGGACAAGCTAGCGAAATATTATGTTATGGCGGTGTAGCTCAGCTGGCTAGAGCGTACGGTTCATACCCGTGAGGTCGGGGGTTCGATCCCCTCCGCCGCTACCATACATACCCAGGAGGCTTAGCTCAGCTGGGAGAGCATCTGCCTTACAAGCAGAGGGTCGGGGGTTCGATCCCCTCAGCCTCCACCATTGTGCCGGTGTAGCTCAACTGGTAGAGCAACTGACTTGTAATCAGTAGGTTGGGGGTTCAAGTCCTCTCGCCGGCACCATTTTTGAATTTTGAAAAATATAGGGAACTGTGGTGTAGAGGCCTAACATGCCTGCCTGTCACGCAGGAGATCGCGGGTTCGAATCCCGTCAGTTCCGCCATTTTTCAATTCAATAGTTTTACCGTACTAAAGTGGGAAGGGGTATCCCTCCGCACTTTATTTTTTTGTTAATGGATATGGCTCGGTAGCTCAGTCGGTAGAGCAGAGGACTGAAAATCCTCGTGTCGGCGGTTCGATTCCGTCCCGAGCCACCTTTATATGGAGGATTAGCGAAGTGGCCAAACGCATCAGACTGTAAATCTGCTCCCTTACGGGTTCGGTGGTTCGAATCCATCATCCTCCACCAGTTTTACGAGCCATTAGCTCAGTTGGTAGAGCACCTGACTTTTAATCAGGGTGTCGAAGGTTCGAGTCCTTCATGGCTCATCAGAAGTCATCAACCTATAGTTGATGGCTTTTTTTGTGTTGTTTTAAGTTATGTTTTTATATAGCTTTTTTATTTTACGGTATCGACAGGTTATAATGAGTTCATTATGTTCGCTTAGTGCTTATTCTATATTCTAAAAAAAGTGAAGTGGTGATCGCGTGACTCTGAATACAGAATGGATTCAGCAACAGCTTCAGAATATTATTCAAGCGCCTTTTACCATAGTGCCTTGGTACCCGGAAATGATGGCAGAGGGAGAGACAGCCGATTCAGTTATACCGGATAGATCGTTTGTCCATGACAACAAGCTATATTTTCCGTTTCGTGCGTCGGCAGGTGAACTGGCTGCCTTTGTGGTAGAGGCCAGATATTTGACGGATCGAGAACGGAAACTGGTAGAAGCGCTATTGGGGAACATGGAGCAGGTCTGGCAGAACGGTCCACAATTGTCGGATAACCCAGTTTATAGCGAGGAAGAGCGGATGAATCGTTTTGGACAATGGCTCATACAGCAGGCTGCCAATCTAAACAGGGAAGAAGAGGTTCCTGATGAATTGCAGCTTCGTGATTCGCTATCAGCGTGCATGGTCCCGATTTTACTGAATGGCGAGGGAACACAGGAGGGGGCTATTACTTATACGCAGCTCCATCGATTGTTCGCGAGCTATTTTGGGGGGGAAGTGCTGCTTACTCCATTGGACGAACAGTCTTGGCTGATTATGGCTAAAAAGGAGCTTTTATTAGGAGCGGACGATGAACGGGATAAAGACACTGAATCCAGGGATGCAGATTTTACGGAATCGCTGGAGGAGGTTCTTACAGCTTTTAGCTTGGGCCTATATGAGCTTATTGCGAATGAGTGGGTGGGTGTATTCCATTTGGCGGTTTCTAAGCCTTCGATCCCTTTGCAAAGTCTTCCCCAAGAGCTGAATTTGTTATGGGAGACGATACATCTGGGCAAGATTTTTCATGTAACAGAGCACATCCACTTTTCATGGGAGCTTCATTTGGAAAGGCTGTTAAACCGCATTCCCAAGGAACAACGCGTACTATTTTTAGAACAGGTAATGAAATCATCTGTCATACTGGAAGACTCAGAAACGATGGCTACATTAGATATCTTTTTTCAATTGGATTGTAATGTGAGTGAGACAGCTAAGCGTCTCTATGTGCATCGAAATACATTGATTTACCGTTTGGACAAGATCAAACAGGAGACCGGATTGGACGTGCGGACGTTTAATGATGCAGTTTTGGTCAAGCTCTATCTGCTATTGTACAAAGTGACAAAAAGGAAATAGCATCTTTGTGCAGTTTGCGAATAGCCACGCTACAAGGACTAGGGTAAGATACAAGTAAGAAATGTATTCGATTTCATAACTTGATCTTAGGGAGGCAAATGCTATGGCTGGTGTACGTTTAGAGCATATTTTCAAAAAATATCCGGGTGCAGATAAAGCTACGGTTGTTGATGTCAATTTGGACATTCGAGATAAAGAATTCCTCGTATTGGTTGGTCCCTCCGGTTGCGGGAAGTCTACTACACTTCGTATGATTGCTGGTCTGGAGGAAATTTCAGATGGTAAATTGTACATTGGGGATCGCGTTGTGAATGACGTGGCTCCAAAGGACCGCGATATAGCGATGGTATTCCAATCCTACGCCCTGTATCCGCACATGAGCGTGTACCAGAACATGGCGTTTGGTCTGAAACTGCGCAAAGTTAAGAAAGAAGAAATCGACAAGAAAGTACGCGAAGCTGCCAAAATCCTCGATATCGAGCACTTGTTGGAACGTAAACCTAAGGCGCTGTCCGGTGGTCAACGCCAACGTGTCGCTCTGGGCCGTGCGATCGTCCGCGATCCTCAAGTCTTCCTGATGGATGAGCCGCTCTCCAACTTGGATGCTAAACTTCGTGGTCAAATGCGTGCTGAAATCACTAAACTGGTTAAACGCCTTGAAACCACTTGTATCTATGTAACACATGACCAGATTGAAGCCATGACGATGGGTGATCGGATTGTAGTTATGAAGGATGGTATTATCCAACAAGCTGCATCCCCAGATGAACTGTACAACCGTCCAGTGAATCTGTTCGTTGCTGGTTTTATCGGCTCTCCTACGATGAACTTTATCACAGGTAAGCTGGTTGAAAAAGAAGGTGCATTGCATTTTACTGCGCCAGGTCTGGACCTGTTCGTACCAGAAGGTAAAGGACAGATTTTAAAAGCGAAGGGCTATATCGGCAAAGATGTGATCTTGGGTATCCGTCCTGAGGATATTCATGAAGAGCCTGTATTCTTGGAGGCTTCTCCGAATACGATCTTTACATCCACTGTGGATGTAACGGAAAATCTCGGTCATGAAATGCTGTTGTACCTGAGCGGTGCCGGAAATGATACGATTATTGCTCGTGTAGACGGACGTTCCAATACTCGTGATGGTGTCAAAGCGAAGTTGGCTGTTGATATGAACAAGGTTCATATTTTTGATAAGGAATCGGAATTGAGTATTCTGGTTGGCGAATAAAATTTGCCTCTGGAAGAGAGTCGCAGTTTTCCCCAAGCGGAGAACTGCGACTCTTTTTGTATATCGCATACGGCTACTAGCTTCGGCATTGCATTCATTGGAAAATTCCGATACGATGGGTACAATGGTACAGGTCTAGATGCAGGCAAGGTTCGTTGACAAGGGTCCTAGATGGGATCAATCCTGCTGTCGGAATAGAGTTAGCCTGGAACCATAGTGTTAAATCAAGTGGAGTGTGGATTGATGCAGTGCAGCATAGACTGGCGTTGGGCTGTTGGTTAATAGGGTAAAGCTACATAAATCAAATGACGTATAGAATCCGGTGTTGCAGATGAAGGGGAGAATACAATGGCTAAACAGGTAAAGGTATCCGAGCTTGTACAGCAGTTTCAAATGGAAGTTATTTCTGGTGAAAAAGGTCTGCGAAGACTGATCACAGTGGATGATTTGAATCGCCCAGGTCTGGAGATGGCCGGGTATTTTGAATATCATACACAGGAGCGGGTACAGCTTCTGGGAAGGTCTGAGTTGGCTTTTCTGGGGATGCTTCCTCCTGAGGAGCGTCGGGATCGGATGGAGCGTCTGTGTACAGAACTGACTCCATGCATTATCATCACACGTGGTCTGGAGGTACCAGCTGAGTTAGTGGAGGCGAGTGCAGAGCGGGATATTCCTGTACTGCGCACTAATATGGCGACGACGATTTTATCAAGCCGCATCACAGGCTTTCTCGAAAGAAAGCTGGCTCCTACGGCGACTATTCATGGTGTACTGTGTGACGTGTATGGCGTGGGAATGCTTATCACAGGAAGTAGTGGAATTGGTAAAAGTGAAACGGCGCTGGAGCTGGTTAAGCGTGGACATCGCTTGGTAGCAGATGATGCGGTAGAAATTCGGCAAACGTCCGATTTTCAGCTGCATGGTACAGCACCTGAGCTGATCCGTCATCTATTGGAAATTCGTGGCGTGGGCATTATTAATGTGATGACGCTGTTTGGTGCTGGTGCAGTTCGTAATAACAAACGGATTACATTGGTTGTCCGTCTGGAGGCATGGCAGCAGGACAAGCAGTATGACCGTCTTGGTCTTGATGAGGAAACGACACGCATTATTGATACAGATGTTCCACTGGTTACGATCCCAGTTCGTCCGGGCCGAAACTTGGCTGTTATTATCGAGGTGGCGGCGATGAACTATCGTTTGAAACAAATGGGCGTTAATGCAGCCCTGCAATTTACAAACAAGCTGACTGCTACGATTTCTGAAGATATGGAAGAGATGGATTAAGTTTGGTTTGTTCGTTTGCAAGGAAGAACGAGGAGTGAGAGAAACATATGTCAACGGCAACATTACTGCTGAATCCGATCGCTTTTTCAATCGGGGCAATCAAGGTCCACTGGTATGGGCTTATTTTGGGGCTGGCGGCGCTTGTGGGTTTATATCTCGCCATCCGTGAAGGAAAAAGATTCGGTATTCCGCAGGACTTTTTTATGGATATGCTGCTTCTGGGTGTTCCATCAGCTATTATTGGAGCGCGTATTTATTATGTAGCCTTCAAATGGGAAGACTACCGAGATAATCTATGGGATGTTTTTAAAATTTGGAATGGCGGTATTGCGATATACGGTGCCTTGATCGGGGCCATTATATGTGCGGTCATTTATTTCCGGTATAAAGGGTATAACTTCTGGCGTATCGCTGATATTTGTGCACCAGGCCTACTGATCGGTCAAGCGATTGGACGCTGGGGTAATTTTGTCAATCAGGAAGCCTACGGTGGACCGACGGAAGAGACTTTTTTGCGAAATCAACTGCATCTGCCGGACTTCATTGTGAATCAGATGAACGTTAACGGGGTGTTTCATCACCCTACATTTTTATATGAATCACTGTGGAGTATTGTAGGTGTGATTTTGCTGCTCGTCATTCGTCGTATGAAATTTGTACGTGCAGGCGAAATGTTTGCGTTTTACTTCATTTGGTACTCGATTGGTCGTTTTTTCATCGAGCGTGTACGGACGGACAGTTTGGCTTTTCAGGGACCGGATTGGCTCGCTTCCTTTGTAAATGCCCTGTGGTCTCCTATGGTATGGTTAGGGTTTGAACCAGGGCATCTGGACCCAAGTTACGGTAACGTACGGATATCACAATTGCTGCCTATTTTCATTGTGGTGGCTGCCGTGATTTTCATTTTGGTTCGTCGCCGGAAGGGCACATCTGTTGCTCGGTATAGCGATCCGATTATCTCTAGCAAAGCGGGGATTGATCAGGTACCTGACGTGACGCCAGAACAGGTATCCCGTCCAGGACAAGATGCGGTTCCTCCAACAGCTACGGCGGATAAGCTACCTAAGGAAGACACGGACGAGGACAAGAAGGAGCATCTATGATAAATACGATTTTGTTTGATTTAGACGGCACCATCATGGATACGAATGAGTTGATTATTAGCACATTTCTACACATTTTGAATCATCCGGATGCTGATCCGCTGACGCGGGAGCATATTATTCCTCATATGGGTGGAACGCTGGACGATCAACTCCGTACTTTTTCGGGATTAACGGATGTATCTGGGCTAGTTAAGGACTACCGTGCTTATAATCAGATTCATCATGATCAAATGGTGAAGCCATTTCCATATGTCATTGAGGTTATTCAGGAGTTGCGTGCGAGAGGAATTAAGCTAGGGGTTGTGACCACTAAAATACGACCATCCACGATACGTGTACTTAATCTGTTCAATCTGACTTCCTCTATGGATTATATTGTGACGGTGGACGATGTAGAGCATCCTAAGCCACACGCTGAGCCAGTCCTTAAGGCCTTAGCAGGCTTGAATGCTGAAGCAGAGCATACATTGATGGTCGGAGACAGTTCTTTTGATATTTTGTCAGCTCAGGCAGCAGGTGTGAAATCGGCTGGTGTAGCTTGGTCGCTCAAGGGCGAGGAAACTCTGCGCGGATATGGGCCTGACTACATGTTGTATGATATGCGGGATTTGCTGAAGCTGGAGCTTCAAGGTGTCAACGTATCGTGAGAAAGGTGAACCGCTATCCTGTAGAAGGTCCCAATGCGTTGTGGCAGATTTATCGGACGGTGAGCCGCTGGAAAGGCATTAAGAACTTTATTTTTATACAGATTGCCCGGTATTGTCCTGTGCTTTCTCTGAAAAACGTCATTTACCGCAGAATGCTGGGAATGAAGGTGGGGCAACATGCGGCCTTCGGCCTGATGGTGATGGTGGATGTTTTTTTTCCGGAGCATATTACGATAGGGAACAATTCGGTCATTGGATATAACACGACGATACTGGCTCACGAATACCTCATTGAGGAGTATCGTATCGGTAAAGTGGTGATTGGTGATCATGTGCTGATCGGCGCCAACACAACCATTCTGCCGGGTGTCACCATTGGTGACGGAGCTATCGTAGCGGCTGGAGCGGTCGTGCATAAAGACGTGCCCGCAGGTGCATTTGTGGGTGGCAATCCGTTGCGTGATTTAAGACGCTCTGGTGTGGATGAGTAGTAAATAGCACAATAAGGAAGGCCCCTTATGTATTAAGGGGTCTTTCTTGTGTTGTTTTTCTGTATAATAAGTGGGGTAATGCATGTTGATTATGTTTAAAAATTGATAAAAGACATATTTGCAAGGCGATATGGGAGCGTGTTGATTTGGTCAAAAAAGAACGTATACCAGAGCTTGATATTTACCGGGGAATATTAATTGCAGCCGTTGTTACCATTCATGCGACTTCAATGGCTTTAATTGATGCGCGTCATTCTCTATTGTTTTATCCTTTTCTATTTTTAAATATGTTTAGTAGCTTTGCGGTGCCAGTATTTATTTTTGTGAGCGGGTTTGTTTTATTTTACAATTATGTCGATAGGCCGCTTCGTGGTAAGAATATGCTAGTGTTTTTCCGAAAAAGACTGATGTTTATTGTGTTACCGTACGTTTTGTTTTCTCTTGTGTATTATTTGACCTTGGTAACACGCGGGCTAATGCCGCTCAGTGATCTTCCACTCGTGCTGTTAACGGGTAAGGCGTATACGCATTTGTATTATGTCATCATCATCATCCAATTTTATTTGGTCTTCCCGCTGTTGTTGTGGGGAGTGCAGCGCTTATGTCATTGGATATCGAGTCCACGGAGAGCAGCCTGTATCATTTTGGCAGTAGGGTTAGTCATTCAATGGGGGTTTGTATTGCTGAACAAATACGTTTGGCAAGAGGAAAGAGGAAGTCTTGCGATTACGTATATCAGTTATTTTGCCTTGGGCGCAGCTGTAGCGATTGGATATGAAGGGTTTAAAAAGTGGCTTTTTCCAGTGTCAGGTACAGTAATTAGACGTGGTCAGTTGATCAGTTGGTGGGGGTTGTGGGCGGCTTGGCTACTCGTGGGTATAGCTTATGTACAAATATGGTTTGTAGCATATCGCAAAGGCATCTATGCAGACTCACTGATCTATGAACTACTCCGTAATGCACATGCCCTCGTATCTGCATTAGTGTTGTTTCAGTGCTCGGTTTTATTATATCGTCATACTAATGATAGGCTGCGAATGTTAATCAGTTGGTTGGGGGCATGTTCTTTCGGTATTTATTTACTTCACCCGGCGTTACTGCGGGTGTATCGCAAGTTAGATTTGCATGGAACACCGATAGAATATATCTTCTCCGTTGCCGGTGGATGGTTGTTGGCGCTGTTTGGCTCATGGCTGATTGTGACGCTGTGTTTTCGATATGTTCCATTTGCATGGATCGGTTTGGGCACGGTTCCGAAGTTTCCTTTCCGGCGTAAAGATGAACAGGTGAATAGCTAAATATTTTGATTTGGACTGTTAGCTTAAAGCTGGCAGTCTTTTTTTTTTAGAGTATAGAATTTATAAATTTTCAGTGGAGCTGAACAACTCTATATGCACAAAAAAATTAACGTAGGCGCGGTCTTGCTCCGTGAAAATACGTTGATAGATGTTTTTCATATAGGATTCATGTATTTTGCATTGGATAAAATATAGAGAGGGGCAGCAGCTTGGCGAATCTGTAAAAAAGGGCTGCGCCGTTCGGTTGACGTTCACAAGTAGAGCATGATAATATATCGAATATACTTTAGTTTGTTAGCACTTTACCATGATAAAGATATTGTGAAATCATGAGGTGATAGAGATGTCTAAGCCAAAAGGATTCGAGATCCCTGTAGGGGTTCGAGATTATCTTCCGCGTGCAGTGTCGAAGCTGCGGGCCATTGAACTGAATGTACTCGAATGCATGGAGCGTTGGGGTTACCGCCAGATTATGACGCCTACGATGGAATACTACGATACGGTGGGAGTGGCTAGTTCTACTTCCGATCGGAAGCTGTTTAAATTACTCAATAACCGGGGCACCACGTTGGTGCTGCGATCGGATATGACCGCTCCAATTGCAAGGGTGGTATCTTCGTTGCTAAAGGAAGAGGAAGTACCTCTCCGACTTTCCTATCACGCAAATGTATTTCGGGCGATTGAGGAAGAGGCAGGAAGAGAAGCGGAGTTTTTTCAGACGGGTGTGGAACTGGTGGGTGATGATTCACCTGAGGCTGATGCAGAAGTTGTAGCATTGGCAATTGCATCATTACAGGCAGCAGGGGTGACCTCTTTTAAAATTGCGATGGGGCATGTGGGATTCCTGAACGGTTTGTTTGAGGAAATCATTCCAGGCCGCCAGGCTGAACAACAAGCGCTAAAGGAACTGTTGCTCAGTCGTGATGTAGTGGGCTACCGAACAGCGATCGAAGCTTTGTGCTTGGCTCCCGAACATCGGGATAAGTTGGAAGCTATTCTTCGGTTGCGCGGTGGAAAAGAAATTTGTGACCAGGCTACCCGTCTTAGTGTGGAGCAGCAGACGATTCAATCCATTGCACATTTGTGCGAGGTGTGGGAAGTGCTGGAGGCTTACGGCGTATCTGAGCATGTGTTAATCGACCTTACCATGATCGGGGATTTTTCATATTATACAGGAATGACTTTTGAGGGCTATGCGGCGGAGATTGGGTTCCCGGTATGCAACGGAGGCCGCTATGACAATCTGCTTCAGCAGTTTGGTCGATCCGTACCTGCAACAGGATTTGCATTGAAAACGAACCGGATCGTCGATGGTGTGGATGGTATTCAAATGGAGGCGAAGCTTCCTATACTTATCCGCTATGACGAACAGGGACGCCAAGAGGCGTTATCCGTAGCGGCACAGCTACGCGCAACAGGTCTTACTGTGGTGACAGGGCTCACGGACGGACCGGAAGATCGACGTCGTGAGCAGCAGGGCCTGTACGCAGAGGTATACAGCTATACAGCTGAAGGAAGACAGCCAGTACAAAGGAGGGAATTGCCGTGACGGAAACATTGAAGGTAGCCATGCCAAAGGGACGGATTTATAAGCAGGCTTCTGAGCTATTTCGCCGAGCGGGGGTTCCCATTCCGCTGGATGTGGACGAGACGCGCAAGCTGGTCATCCCACTGCCCGAACTGGGCATGGAATTTATTATGGCGAAGCCCGTTGATGTTCCTACGTATGTGGAGTACGGGGCGGCGGACATTGGCATTGTGGGCAAGGATGTTTTGCTGGAAGAAAACAAGGATGTGTATGAACTGCTGGATCTCGGGATTGCCCGTTGTCGGATGTCGGTGATTGCTTTACCAGATTGGCAGCCAGGTATTCGTCAGCGGGTCGCTACAAAATATCCGAACGTGGCTTCCCAGTATTTTCGGGAGCAAGGCCAGCAGGTGGAGGTTATTAAGCTGAATGGCTCCATTGAGCTGGCGCCGTTAATTGGTCTGGCAGACCGCATTGTTGATATGGTGGAAACGGGTCAGACCTTGCGGGAGAATGGATTGGTCGAGCAGATCAGCATACTGGATATTACCAGTCGTCTGATTGCCAATCGGGTCAGCTACCGGATGAAAAACAGCTCGATTCAGGCATTGTGTGATCGATTGCATCAGGTGATTCCAAATGCGGTGGCACCCCGGGAGTAAATGGACTAAAGGAATAAGCCAAGGGTTAAAGGGGCATTCTGCAAGCTGCAAGTAAGGGGGAATGGACAAATGAAGATCGTATCAGCCCGTGATTTCAGTCTCCAACGGGAGGTGGATTACGGCACACCTGAGCAAAATGAGGCTGTGCGTACCATTATTCAGTCGGTACGCCAAGAGGGGGATGAGGCTGTCCTGCGATATACGCAATCGTTTGATGGTGTATCGCTGATAGCAGAGCAACTTCGTGTGACGGAGGAAGAATTGAAGGCGGCATATGATAAGGTAGAGCCTTCATTTTTACAGGCGATTCGAGAGGCGGCGGATAATATCCGTGCTTTTCACGTGAAGCAAAAACGTAATTCGTGGATGGACTTACAGCCAGATGGTAGCTTGCTCGGTCAAATTATCCGACCGTTGAAACGTGTAGGCGTGTATGTTCCGGGCGGTAAAGCAGCCTATCCATCCTCAGTGCTGATGAATGTCATTCCCGCTCAGGTGGCTGGTGTACCGGAGATTGTTATGGTGACACCCCCGGCGACAGGCGGCAAAGCAGGGATAGATCCATATACACTGGTAGCTGCGGCAGAGGCTGGTGTAACGGAAATATATAGGGTTGGCGGAGCGCAGGCGATCGCCTCTCTCGCTTACGGAACACATAGCATTGAGCCAGTCGATAAAATTTGTGGTCCCGGCAACATTTATGTAGCGCTGGCGAAGCGCGAGGTATATGGCGCGGTGGATATCGACAGTATAGCGGGACCAAGTGAAATTGTCGTGTTGGCTGACGATACAGCAAATGCCTCTTATGTAGCAGCTGACCTGCTTTCACAGGCAGAACATGACGAAATGGCCTCAGCCATACTGGTTACGCCTTCGCAACGCTTGGCCGAAGAAGTATCAGCTGAAGTACAGCGCCAATTGGCAGAGCTACCGCGCAGAGATATTGCTGCTGCATCGGTGGAGGCATATGGGGCTATCATTGTCGTCGACACTTTGGAAGAGGGCATCCATATTGTAAACCGACTGGCGCCGGAACATTTGGAAATTATGACAGAGCAGCCGATGGAGCATGTGGGTCTGATTGAAAACGCGGGAGCTATTTTCCTGGGAGCATACAGCTCGGAGCCAGTAGGCGATTATTTTGCCGGACCTAACCACATTATCCCGACGAATGGAACGGCGCGGTTTTCTTCGCCAGTGGATATTGATGATTTTATCAAGAAGTCGAGTATGATCTATTACAGCAAGGAAGCGCTACTGCGCAATGGAGAGACGATTATGCAGCTTGCCCGCCATGAAGGACTGGAAGGTCACGCACGGGCGATACAAGTTCGATTGGACAATGAAAAGAAGGCGGTGGATGGCGATGGGGAACGAAAATAACGTAACAGGACGTACAGGCAGCGTCAGCCGAAAGACGAACGAAACGGATATTCAGCTATCTTTTGCAGTAGACGGCACAGGGCAAGCTGAGATTGAAACGGATGTTCCGTTTCTGAATCACATGCTGGATTTGTTCACCAAGCACGGACACTTTGACCTGAATGTACAGGCCAGAGGGGATGTTGATATCGACGATCATCATACCGTAGAGGATATTGGTATTTGTCTGGGGCAAACCTTGCTGGAAGCGTTGGGTGATAAAAGAGGAATCAAGCGCTATGCCAGCGTCTTTGTACCGATGGATGAGGCGCTCGCGCAGGTTGTCATTGATCTGAGTAACCGCCCTCACTTTGAGTATCGTGCGGAGTATCCGTCACAGCAGGTAGGGAGCTTTTCGACGGAGCTGGTGCATGAATTTCTGTGGAAATTTGCGTTGGAGGCTCGCATGACGCTACACGTCATCGTTCACTACGGGCAAAATACCCACCATATGATTGAAGCGGTGTTCAAAGCGCTGGGACGTGCACTGGATGAAGCGACATCCATTGATCCGCGGGTGACGGGAGTGCCTTCAACGAAGGGAGTGCTGTAGTCCATGTCCATTGCTATTGTGGATTACGGCAGAGGCAATCTGCATAGTGTGAGCAAGGCCGTTGAACGTCTTGGCTATGAGGCTGTAGTAACAGGAGATGCCCAAGTGATTCGTTCCTCCAGCGGTGTGATTTTGCCAGGTGTAGGGGCATTCGGGGATGCTATGAAGCATTTGCGTTCCAGTGGATTGGATCGGGTAATTCAGGAGGTTGCCAGCGCTGGACAACCACTGCTCGGTGTTTGTCTAGGAATGCAACTGTTGTTCACTCGTGGTGAAGAATACGGCAGTCACGAAGGGCTTAATATTTTACCAGGCGAGGTCGTTCGATTTGCTCCTAATCTGGGGGTTAAAGTGCCGCATATGGGCTGGAATCGTCTGTGTATGACTCAGCCGGATCACCCGTTGTTACAGGGCTTGGAGGAAGGACATGTGTATTTTGTACATTCCTATCATGCGAAGCCGGAGGTCGAAAGTGACCTGCTGGCGGTGACCGATTATGGTGGGCCCGTAACAGCTATCGTAGGCAGAGGCCATGTATATGGCATGCAGTTCCACCCAGAGAAAAGCGGGGAAATGGGGATGCGACTGCTTCGTCAGTTTTTGGAACTAGCGGAAGCGGAAAAGCGAGCGTAACGATTCATGGGCTGCAATTGGTGGTACGCCAACTTTGGTCGTTGATGGATGTAAAGGCATATAGATGTTGAATAGCTCACAAGGGGGTCATACTTTGTTCACGATATACCCGGCGATTGATATTCGCGATGGCAAATGTGTACGACTGGTACAAGGAGATTATAACCAGGAGACGATATACAACGAAAACCCGGTGGAGGTTGCCCAAGAATGGGAGCGTTTGGGCGGCTCCTACATTCATTTGGTTGATTTGGACGGTGCTAAAGCAGGTCAACCGGTGAACGATGAGCTCATTGGGCGCATCGCTTCTGCGGTGCAAGTGCCTGTACAAGTGGGTGGCGGCTTGCGTACACGTGAACATGTAGAGCGACTGTTGTCGCTGGGCGTGAGCCGTGTGATCTTGGGTACGGCAGCGATTGAGGACCGTGCTTTTACGGAAGCAGTATTGGGTACCTACGGTGATCGGATCGCCATTGGTCTGGATGCACGGAATGGCTATGTGGCCACGCGCGGATGGCTTGAAACCTCGGAGGTTCGAGCGGACGAATTGGCTGCTGAGTTGGCCTCCAAGGGAGCGGAAACGTTCATTTTTACAGACATTTCCCGCGACGGAATGATGCAAGGCCCGAATGTGGAGGCGATTGTAGCGCTTGCGAAAAGCAGTGGACGAACCGTGATCGCTTCCGGCGGTGTCAGCAAGATGGACGATCTAATCACGCTGAGCACCTATGCGAAAGAGGGTGTAGGCGGTGCTATTGTGGGTAAGGCATTGTATACGGGCAGCATTGATTTACAGGGCGCGGTACAAGCTGTAGCAAAGGCATAGGGGGAGTAGGCATGCTGGCTAAACGTATTATTCCCTGCTTGGATGTAAAGGATGGCAGGGTGGTTAAGGGCGTTAATTTTGTGAACTTACGCGATGCAGGCGATCCGGTGGAATTGGCGGCACTTTATGATCGGGAAGGCGCGGACGAAATCGTATTTCTGGATATTTCTGCTTCAGTTGAAGGGCGTGCCACCATGGAAGAAGTAGTTCGTCAGACGGCCGGGGAAATTGCCATTCCTTTCACCGTAGGTGGCGGGATATCTCATGTCGATGATATGAAACGCATTTTGCGTGCCGGAGCTGATAAAATTGGCGTAAATACGGCAGCTGTCCGTAACCCTCAGCTGATTGCGGAGGGTGCGCGCAGCTTTGGCTCACAATGTATCGTTGTTGCCATTGATGCCAAGTACAACGAGGCGTGGGGCGAGTGGGAAGTGTATACGCACGGAGGCCGCACGCCATCTGGTATCCGAGCCTTGGCTTGGGCCAAGGAAGCTGAACAGTTGGGAGCCGGTGAGATTCTGCTGACCAGCATGAATGCGGACGGAACCAAGGACGGCTTTGACCTGCCACTGACTTCCGCGGTATCGGATACCGTCGGGATTCCAGTTATCGCTTCTGGTGGAGCAGGCAAACAGGAGCATTTCTATGACGTGTTTACGGCGGGCAAAGCGGATGCTGGATTAGCAGCAACGATTTTTCACTATAAAGAAATAGGAATCCCTGAGCTAAAACGGGATTTGAAGCGCAGAGGAGTGGAGATACGATGAGCAACGAATTGAACCAACAGCTATCTCTGGAGCAGATACTGGATAATGTACGCTGGAATGAGGCAGGACTTGTCTCGGCGATTGTGCAGGATGATGCTACGCTTCAGGTGCTTACGCTGGCCTACATGAACCGCGAGTCGCTGAAACTATCTTTGGAGTCGGGAGAGACCTGGTTCTGGTCACGTTCCAGACAGGAGCTGTGGCACAAGGGGGCTACTTCGGGGAATACGCAAAAAATCACCTCCATCCAGCTGGATTGTGACGGTGATGCCCTGTTGGTACGTGTCATTCCGAGCGGTCCTGCCTGTCATACAGGAGCAACGAGCTGTTTTTTTCGTAATATTTCCGCGCCAGGAACGGCTGTAGCACCTGTTGCAGGAAAAGCAGGAGACCACACGTTGGTAAATGGTGTTTCCAGTGCTTCAGCAGACCGCTTTGAGGTACTTGCCCAGCTGGAGGCGATTATTAAGGAGCGCGAAGAGACACGTCCTGAAGGGGCCTACACGACTTATCTTTTTGATAAAGGTGTAGACAAAATCTTGAAAAAGGTTGGCGAAGAAGCATCCGAGACAATCATTGCCGCCAAAAATAAAGATAATGACGAACTGCGCCTGGAGGTCAGCGATTTGATTTATCACCTGCTGGTGCTGTTGCAGGAGCGCAAGCTACCGCTCGATGACGTGCTGGCTGAGTTGAATCGCCGCCATGAACGTCCTCGTCGTGATTAGTACAGTTTGTTGTAGTGTTGAAAGGGGGGGAGCCGCATGAAAATTGACTATCATACGCATCACGCCCGCTGCGGGCATGCCATAGGGAGTCTGGAAGAGTATGTACAGCAGGGAATTCGGCTAGGGCTGAATCAGCTCGGCTTGTCCGATCACATGCCACTACTGCATGTAAAACCGGCTGACTATTACCCGGAAATGGCAATGCCTATGGAGGAGCTGACCCGATACGTGGAAGAATGTTTGGAACTGAAGGAACGTTTTAAAGGGCAAATTGATATTCGTGTTGGCTTGGAAGGTGACTACATCGAGGGCTGGGAACGAGAAATCGAAGACATCATCACCGCGTATCCCTGGGATTATGTGATTGGTTCCGTCCACTTTCTCGGTGAATGGGATGTTACGGACTTCCGTCAGGTACACCATTGGGAAGGCAAAAATGTGCTTGAAGTGTATCGCACGTATTATGATGCGGTTTCTAAAGCGGCAGCTACCGATTTGTATGACATCATGGGTCATTTGGATGTCATTAAGCGCTTCGGCTATCATCCGAGGCCGGAGGAAATGGAGGAGTTGCGTGAACTGGAGCGTGCCGCAATTTCAGCCGTTGCCCGTAGCGGTCGGGCGATGGAACTGAATGCATCAGGGCTTTCGAAGCCCTGTGCCGAGATGTTCCCGAGCCGCCGCATGCTGGAAGAAGCTTTTTCGCTAGGCATCCCGCTGACCGTAGGATCGGATGCTCATGATCCGGCGAAGCTGTCCGAGCACTTGGAGAAGGCACGCGCGCTTCTATATGAAGTCGGCTATCGCGAGCTTGCCGTATTTCAGCATCGCGAGCGCTCGCTGGTGCCGCTGACGCTTTAATTATTACGTTTATTGGGTCTATGTATCATTTCCAGTGGTTAGCCGAACGCTCCCTATTTATACAGGGAAAAAGCGCTCGGCTATTTAGCGTATTCTTATATACATATCTATAGGTATACAAGAGTGTATCCGATTTTTGGAATGAGGCAGGATCGACTGTCAAGTCGTTTTGAAGTTGTGGTATACTGAAGGGTATGAACATGCCAGTTACTTTTAAAGGAGGTGCCTTGGTTATTTATGAAAGGGAAACATCTGCGAGTATCGGAACCTAGCCCTAAAATTATTGCTTTGCGTTTCGACGCATCTTTCTTTTTTGAGAAAGCTGTGCGCTCGCTTGATCGCAATCATTATGACAAGGCATTGAAATATTTTCGCAAAGCCGTTGAATATGAACCGGATAATCCGGTGAATCATTGCAATATGGCGGGTATATTATCAGAGATGGGGGATTATGCAGGTTCGAATGAGATCCTGTCCTCTGTTCTGAGTGACGTAGACTCGTCGATGACAGAGTGTTATTTCTATATGGCGAATAATTACGCTAATATGGAGCAGTTTGAAGAAGCGGAGAAAGCATTGGTCACGTACCTGGAGGAGGACGAAGAAGGCCAGTTTCTTGATGAAGCGGAGGAAATGATGGAGCTGCTCTATTATGAGCTGGACCGTCCAACGAAGCTGAACCGCATTAAGGCCCGGCAGGGAGTAGTAGAGCATGATCAGGCTCGTGTCCTGCTGGAGGAGGGGAAATTTGCTCAGGCAGCCCAGTTGCTCAAGCAAATTTCAGAGGAACAACCGGATATGTTCGCTGCGCGGAATAATCTGGCGCTGGCGTATTACTACATGGGATTGTTCCAAAATGCTAAGGCTACCATTATTCAAGTGCTGGAAGATGAGCCGGGTAATTTACACGCATTGTGCAACTTGGCGATCTTTTATCAGCACGAGGGCGGCGGCCCGGAATTGGATCGTCTGGTGCAGACTTTGGCGGTTACTATACCGTTTCAGGAGGAGCAGGTATTCAAGCTGGCGACCACTATGGGGATTCTCGGACGCCATGAGGAGGCCTACAGACATTTCCGCAGGTTGCTTCATGGCGATGGAGAGAACAATGCGGATGCTTCTTTGTACCATTACACGGCGGTAGCTGCTAGCAATACCGGAAGATATGCGGAAGCTCGGCGGTTGTGGAGTCATTTGCAAAAACAGGATGCTTCCTCGGAAGTTCCGCGGTTTTTCCTGTCCCGACTGGAGGAACTCCAGCAGGAGGGTACACCGCTGCAAGTGCTCAGCTATCATTATCATCTCCCGTTTGAGGAGCAATTCCGCATGTGGGAGAAGTTTGGTGCTGACCAGGTGCCTGATAGTATGAAGAAGGACCCGCTAATCCGGTCATCCTTCTTCTGGGCCTTGCGCCACGGGGATCGGGCGACTCAGCTTCAGGTCATTCAGGCGTTAAGCTTGATCGGTGATGATGAGGTGCGTCAGGCACTGGAGTCCTTCGTAGAAGACCCAGACCAGGAGGATGAGCTGAAACGCCGTGCCTTGCAAGTATTGCAAGAGCTGGTGGAGCAGGGTGAGCAGAAAATGTACCCGGAAACGGAACATTCTGATCAGTTGGAGGTTGAGAACGATCCGCATACAATTGAAGGTGGTGTATCTGCTTCCCCGGTCGATCCACAATGGCAGGCAGTGCTGGATAAGGTACTGACCGTCATGAGCAAGCCATCAGATCCGGCCATGCAGCACGATTTGAGATCGCTTTGGCTGGAGTATTTGGATCGGCTTGCCCCGGAAGTTCCGATGATTCAGCATACTGAGGGATGGGCAGCGGCGCTGGAATATTTGACAGCCAAAATGCATCATCATTCAGTTACCTATCAGGAAGTAGCCGATCGTTATGGTATTTCCGTATCGACCGTAAGCCGCTATGCACGTCAAATTGACAGCGTGTGTGGTATCAAACAGAAGCTGAAGCAGCCGCTCTCCACGTTTAAAAAGCAGGTCTGAGACCTGCTCCAAACATCACTTAAAGGAGGCAACAAACGTATGTATAAATCCATAATTATTGGTACAGGTCCTGCAGGCTACACAGCCGCTATTTATTTGGCACGCGCTAACATGAATCCGCTGATCATTGAAGGGATGCAGCCCGGTGGGCAGCTTACTACAACGACCGAAATTGAAAATTTCCCGGGTTTTGAGCAAGGTATCCTCGGGCCTGAACTGATGGATAATATGCGCAAGCAGGCTGAACGTTTTGGCGCTGAATTTACTTCCGGTTGGGTTGAGGAAGTGGATTTCAGCAAACGTCCTTTTAAAGTGAAGGTAGAGGGTAAAGGCATCATTGAGGCGGAGTCGGTCATTATTGCTACAGGTGCGTCCGCCAAATATCTAGGCATTCCGGGCGAGCAAGACAATGTAGGTCGCGGAGTCAGCACGTGCGCAACTTGCGATGGCTTCTTTTTCCGCGGGAAAAAGATTGTCGTGGTTGGCGGTGGCGATTCAGCCATGGAGGAAGCGAGCTTCTTGACCCGTTTTGCTTCCAGTGTAACCTTGGTCCATCGTCGCGATGAGTTGCGGGCGTCCAAAATTATGCAAGATCGTGCGCGTGAGAACGAAAAAGTACATTGGGCATTAAACCGGACTCCTCTGGAAGTTGTGACGGGAGAAGCTGGCTTAAAGGGTTTGAAGGTACACAATAATGAGACCAATCAGGATGAGCTCATTGAGGTAGATGGCGTATTCGTAGCCATCGGGCATACACCGAACACAGGTTTCCTGAACGGACAAATCCATACCGATGAACACGGCTATATTGTGGTGAAGCCGGGCACAACAGAAACGAATATCCCCGGAGTTTTTGCCTGTGGGGATGTACAGGATAACCGTTACCGGCAAGCTATTACGGCTGCGGGAACGGGCTGTATGGCGGCTATGGACTGCGAGAAGTATCTCGAAGGCAGTGCTGTTCACGACTGGAGCGAAACACTGGATCAATAAAAGAGTGACTATCGTACACAAAAAGGCTAGCAGGAGAGCGAAGGAAGCCTCTGTTATGCCCGTATCTTTTGTTCAGGAAGAGAAAGCCTGCTGCGTTTGCACAGGCTTTCTCCTTTTTATGGATGCATGAGGTTAAAAGTTCCGCTAATCGTACACTTTTCAACAAGGAAGTGTCCTTGACCGTAACGGGGGCTTGAATTATAGTTGGAACGTAGGATTACTATTATGAAGTAGGAATTGTAAGCATATATTTCATACCAGGTTTTTAAGTAAACATAAAGGTGGCTTGGAACATGTCTGAAAGTATCTATGTAGGTGTCGATTTGGGCGGTACCGCGATTAAAGTCGGCATTTGTAATGAAAACGGACAGCTTTTGCACACATATGAGGGACCAACCGAAACCGATAAAGGTGTAGACGTTGTCATCGGTAATATCGAAAAATATGTGCGGCATATTGTTGAGCAATCTCCTTATGAGTGGGATCAACTAAAGGGTGTCGGTGCAGGCGTTGCAGGTTTTACGAATGTTCGTGATGGTATTATTGTCCTCGCTCCTAATATTGGCTTTCGTGACGTACCGATCCGTGCGCTCCTAGAGAACCGGATTGGCAAGCCTGTGAAAATAGACAACGATGCGAATGTTGCTGCGCTGGGTGAGGCTTGGGCTGGTGCAGGCAAAGGCATCGAAAACTGCGTATGCTATACCCTGGGAACAGGAGTAGGTGGCGGTATTATTATAAACGGTAAAATATACCAAGGTTCTTCGGGCATGGCCGGAGAAATTGGCCATATCAGTGTCGTACCTGATCTGGAGGCTATTCAGTGTGGATGCGGCAAAATGGGTTGCTTGGAAACTGTATCTTCCGCAACAGGCATCATTCGTATGGCCAAGGACGCTGTGGAACGTGGCGACCGGACCTCTCTGGCGCTGGAAGATCAAATTGCTGCTAAGGAAGTATTTGATGCTGCTAAAGCTGGAGATGAAGTCGCGCTGCGTATCGTGAACCGGGCTGCCTTTTATTTGGGGAAATCCATGGCAGCGGTTGCCGCTGTGCTTAATCCAGAGTTGTTTATTATAGGCGGCGGTGTTTCTAAAGCAGGCGACTTTTTATTTGAAGAGATGCGTCGCGTATACGCCAAGCTGGCACCTGAACCGCTTCAAAAGGGTGTATATATCGTACCAGCGGTGTTAGGCAATGACGCAGGTATCGTAGGGGCTGCAGGGTTGCTGCTACGCTCCTGATCCACAGGTTATTGATAATACGGGTACTGGTATAGAGCGAAGAAGCAAAAGGAGAGGGAAGTCCATATGACAGACAACCTAAAAAATGCTGCGCCGTGGGCAACGCTCATTATTATTACGGGGATGTCAGGCGCAGGGAAGACCATTGCGGTTCAGAGCCTGGAAGACTTGGGCTTCTTCTGCGTTGATAATTTGCCCCCTGTACTGATTCCCAAATTTGCCGAGTTGATTGAGCAGTCGAACGGTAAAATAGGCAAGGTGGCACTCGTAATTGATTTACGCGGACGAGAATTTTTCACTGCCTTGTCGGAATCTTTGAATTATATTAAAGATCATTTTACGATCCATTGTGAAATTTTATTCTTAAATGCGAATGATGGCGTTCTCGTACAGCGGTATAAGGAAAGCCGTAGACGTCATCCGTTGGCTCCAGACGGCATGCCTTTGGATGGGATTCGGTTGGAGCGCAAGATGTTGGAAGAATTAAAAAGCTCAGCTACACAGGTTATTGATACAAGTGTGATGAAGCCTGCAACCTTAAAGGCGAGGATTATTTCACGATTTTCTCATCTGGAGAGTAGTATGCTTTCCGTGAACATTACTTCTTTTGGCTTCAAGTATGGTATTCCCATTGATGCCGATCTTATATTCGATGTGCGCTTCCTGCCTAATCCCCACTATGTGGACCAACTACGTCCCCACACGGGACAGGATAGCGATGTATATGATTATGTCATGAAATGGCCCGAGACTCAGGCATTCTTGACCAAGTTGCTGGATATGTTACACTTTTTGATTCCGCAATATCGCAAAGAAGGCAAAAGCCAGGTCATTATTGGCATTGGCTGTACTGGCGGTAAGCATCGTTCTGTTGCAATATCGGAGTATTTAGGAAAAATGCTGGGTGCCAGCGAGACAGAATCTGTTTCTGTTTCGCATCGGGATGCTGATCGGGACCGGCATTAATGAGGTGAAATCATGAAAGAGACCGGATCACAACGGGAGCGCCCACGTATTGTTGTTATGGGCGGCGGAACCGGCTTGTCCGTCATGCTGCGGGGCTTAAAGCAAAAGCCGCTAGATATTACGGCTATTGTTACAGTCGCTGACGATGGCGGAAGTTCCGGGATTTTGCGCAGTGAGCTGCAGATGCCCCCTCCAGGGGATATTCGCAATGTGCTGACTGCCTTGGCTGACGTGGAACCAGTGATGTCAGATATGCTGAAATACCGTTTCGGTGCGGGATCAGGATTGTCAGGCCATAGTCTGGGTAATCTGATTTTAGCAGCGATGACCGATATATCGGGAGATTTCGTAACGGCGGTGCGTGAGCTTAGCCGTGTGTTTGCTGTCCGGGGACGTGTGTTGCCGGCAGCCGAGGAAGGCGTTGTGCTAAGCGCCGAGATGGAGGATGGAACGGTAATTACCGGAGAGTCCAAGATCCCGGAAGCGGGCGGACGCATCAAACGCGTCTTTCTTGAACCGACTCACGTGGAGCCGTTGCCTGAGGCTGTAGAGGCCATTAATGAAGCCGATGCGATTTTGATTGGCCCCGGCAGTCTATATACCAGCATATTACCAAATTTGCTTGTACCTAAACTCGCTGAAGCTGTAGTAAAATCAGACGCTATCAAAATATTTGTCTGTAACGTTATGACCCAGCCTGGGGAAACCGATGGTTATACGGTAGGAGATCACCTGCAAGCTATTTTTGAGCATGTAGGGCATCATCTCTTCGACTATGTCATTGTAAATAACGGAGAAATTCCACCCCAAGTACAGGAAATGTATGCCGAGCAGGGAGCCAAGCCAGTTCAAGTAGACATGGGCGAGCTGACCGACCGGGGATATAAAGTGGTGGCAGATACATTAGTTCTGTTCCGCACGTATTTACGGCATGATGCCGACAAATTGAGCCAGCATATTTACCAATTGGTACAAAACTGGATATTAAGAAGGAGGTGAGTCCCTTGTCCTTTGCGGCACAAACGAAAAAAGAGCTTACGATGATTGAAAGCCAGTCCTGCTGTGAGAAAGCGGAACTATCTGCACTTATACGTATGCTCGGATCCGTACAACTGTCGAATAAAAGGGTGATATTGGACGTGTCCACAGAAAATGCCGCGATTGCAAGGCGGATTTACTCCTTGATCAAGAAGCATTTTCAACTTCATATCGAACTGCTTGTACGGAAAAAAATGCGCTTGAAAAAAAATAATGTGTACATTGTCCGTATTCCCAATGGTGTGCAGCAACTGCTAAAGGATCTTTATATCGTCACAGAAGGTTTCTTATTCACTGACGGGATTAATCGGGATATCGTTCGGAAAAACTGTTGTAAGAGGGCTTATTTGCGGGGCGCCTTTATGGCAGGTGGCTCTGTCAACAATCCTGAAGGATCGTCTTACCACCTTGAAATTTCTTCGATGTATGAGGAGCATTGTCAGGCACTCGTTGATCTTGCGAATGAATTTCATCTAAATGCTCGCTGTATTGAGCGAAAAAAAGGTTTTATTCTCTACATCAAGGAAGGCGAGAAGATCATTGAGCTGCTTAGCATCATTGGGGCGCATCAAGCCTTGTTCAAATTTGAAGATGTACGCATTATGCGCGATATGCGCAATTCCGTAAATCGCATTGTCAATTGTGAAACGGCTAATTTGAACAAGACGATCGGAGCTGCTGTCCGGCAAATTGAGAATATTAAGTTGCTGGAGAGGGAAGTTGGTTTGGAGACCTTGCCGGATAAACTGCGTGAAGTGGCAGAAATTCGGCTCGCTCATCCCGATTTGAATTTGAAAGAAGTCGGGGAAATGCTCAAAGGGGTCGTGAGTAAATCGGGTGTAAATCATCGGCTTCGCAAAATTGATGAGATGGCTGACAAAATTAGGGGCGAAAATGGCCTGATTCCGTAAAAAGAGTGTCCATGGGGCCTTTAGCCCCGGTTTTTTTAGTTTTTTTTCTAGTGTCTGTCCCGGGTTAATGTTATAATGTGATAAATAAAATGGAGTAAGTAGTGTCCAGATTTATTTGATGAGGGGGTAAGCTGACATGTCAAAACATCCGGTAGTCGTACGCTTGAAAACAGGACTGCACGCCAGACCTGCTGCGTTGTTCGTACAGGAAGCGAATAAATATTCATCCGAGATTTTTGTGGAAAAAGAAGACAAAAAAGTTAATGCCAAGAGTATCATGGGTATTATGAGTCTTGCGATCAGTACAGGTACTGAAATCAATATTAGTGCTGAAGGTGCGGACGCCGAACAGGCTGTAAACGCTTTAGTAAGTCTGGTTAGCAAGGTAGAGCTGGAAAATCAATAAACAAAGATTTGCTTTGTAATATGGTGTATGCTCTTAGTGAAAAGCCCCTTTGGGGCTTTTTTTTGTATCCAGAAAAAAGTCTTCGAACGCTCCTCCGTTAACTGTCTATGTGTGGATTTGTTGAATATAGAGACCGTATTAAGTTCAAGTTATAAATAATTAAAATTTCCATGGTCATGCTCTGTTTCGGAAATATGTATGCTTGGCTGCAACCTTTTTCCGTCATTTCCGTCTGGAAGGTACAAACATTTACAAGAAAGAGGTTGAATTCAATGAGACTTTGGACAAAAACAGTAGCCACGGCAGTTCTCGCAGGAGCATTAATGGCAGGGGGAGTAGCAGGAGGATTATGGACAGGGGCAGATCGTGCTTATGCTGCGTCAACAGCTTCGACGGTAAACGGTGTAATTAATGTGACTGGAAGCGGGGAAGTACTGGCGAAGCCCGATATTGCTTATCTCTCTATCGGTGTACAATCGGAAGGGAATACGGCAGCCGCTGCTCAAAAAGCCAATGCTACAAAATTGAACAAGGTTACACAACTGCTGAAAGAAAAGTGGAGCATCAGCGCAGATGACATTCAGACCAGCCAATTTTATGTACAGCCTAACTACACCTATAACGAAAAAGAAGGGCAGAAGCTCAAAGGCTACACTGCCAACCATACACTTTCCGTCAAATACCGAGATTTGGATAAAATTGGTCAGTTATTGGATGAGGCGACCAAGTCTGGAGCCAATAACGTAGATAATGTACGTTTTTCCGTGGAAGATCCTTCGACTTATGAAGAGGAAGCCATTACTAAGGCATTGGGAAGCGCACAATCTAAAGCCAGTGCTGTAGCTAAAGCAGCCAAACGCGGGTTAGGTGCCCTTGTGAGTGTGACGGTAGATGGCGGAGAAGCACAAGTCTTTACACAACGTGAAAATGCCATGTCAAAATCGCTCTTGGACGTAGCAGGTGGCGGGACAGAGATCCAATCGGGACAAGTAACAGTGAAAGTTCAGGTGTCGGCTCAGTACGAAATGAACTAATACAGATCATCAAACGAAGCCACAAGCGGCCTGCATCATGCGTAGGCTGGCTTGCTGGCTCTTTTTGTATATCGAAACCTTTTTGTAATGAGTCTGTCATAGCTAAGGGTTATTAGGTGTACATATTGAAATCGGAGAGTGTACAGATTGTAAACTACATACAATAGGGTATATATATAATAAGAAAAGTAGTTATCACACATAGACAATACAGATCAATAACAGGAGGAATACTTAATATGAGTAAGTATGCGAAAAAATGGGGTTCAGCACTGCTGGCAGCAGGGATTTTAGCAGGAGTCGCAGCTGTTCCCGTTTCCTATATCCAGGCAGCATCGACCAAACAAGCGACAACACAGCAACCAGGAATCACCATCCAATGGAATGGTAAAACGTTGCCCGCTAAAGGTGTTCAAGTGAACGGGAGTACAATGATTCCGGTGGCCGCACTGCGTGACAGCCTGGGGATTCCAGTAAGCTATGAGGCGAAAACAGCAACATATACCGTAGGTAGCGGGTACAATAAACTTTACATTATGGCTTCTTCCTCGGATGCCTACGTCAACGTCAATGGAATCAATACACGTAGCATGGATGCCAAACAGATCGCTGGGAAGCTATACATTCCTATGAGTCTGCTGAAAGACTATCTAGGCATAGATGCTCAATGGAATGCTGCTCAGAAAACAGTAACGCTGAGTAAAAGCCAGCTAAATCCGATCACCATTGCGTCTCAAACACTTCCAGCTTCGAGTAATGCGAAGGTGTCCTACAAGATTAAATATCCGCAAATCAGCGGCAGCCAACTGAATCCTGAGGCTCAACAGGCCATTAACAATGTGCTTAAAAAGCAAGCAGAGGGTATATTGGCAGCAGGTAAAAAGATGATGGCTGAGGGAGAGGCTACAACAGAAAGACCGTATGAGTTCGGAAATGATTTTGCGATTGCCTATAACAAAAATGGTATTCTGAGTGTGATTATGCAGGATTACTCGTATACGGGTGGCGCACATGGCATGACGGCACGTAAAGGATATACGTTCTCGCTCGTTGATGGTAAACTGCTGCAATTGTCTGACGTTTTGAAGGCAAATCCGAACTACAAAAAGTTCCTCAATGCTGATTTGAAGAAAAAAATCGATGCGCTTCAGGCTGGCGAAGGATTCGGCAAATTTAAAGAGCTGGCGGCAGATCAGAATTTTTATGTGACGAGCAGTGGAGTAACAATTGTGTTTGATTTGTATGATTATGCGCCATACGCGTATGGAATTCCGGAGTTTACCTACTCGTTCGGTCAACTGCTGCCTCAAGGCGGAAAGCCTTTTGCGGGACAGCATGAATAGTAGGAGTAAACAATTCCAATTGTCTATAACCTAAAAAACAATAAAGCAAAAAAAGCTGCCTACCGGATAAGAACATCCGGGGCAGCTTTTTCATTTACCAGCTATCGAGAGGCGAATTTCTTCTCTTATACACCTTCTGGAGAGGAGCTAGTTAGCACTTTATCAATAATACCGTATTCCTTGGCATCATCAGCGGACATGAAGTAGTCACGGTCTGTGTCTTTTTCAATGCGCTCCAGTGGTTGGCCTGTGCGATCTGCGAGAATGCGGTTCAATTTGTCACGCATTTTCAGAATGCGGCGTGCACGGATTTCAATATCCGTTGCCTGGCCTTGTGCACCACCCAGTGGTTGGTGAATCATAATTTCACTGTTTGGCAAAGCGAAACGTTTACCTTTGGCGCCTGCATTCAGCAAGAATGCGCCCATAGAAGCCGCCATACCTACGCAAATCGTAGATACGTCAGGTTTAATGTATTGCATCGTATCGAAAATGGCCATACCAGCTGTAATGGAACCGCCAGGACTGTTAATATACAAGTGAATATCTTTTTCAGGATCTTCGGCAGCCAAAAACAGCATTTGCGCAATAATAGAGTTGGCTACAACGTCATTGACGTCCGAGCCTAACAAAATAATGCGATCCTTCAACAGTCTGGAATAAATGTCATAGGCGCGTTCGCCGCGGTTACTTTGTTCTACTACCATAGGAACATAGCTCACGTCAAAAAACCTCCCTTAAATATCGTTAGTGGATTTGGTGGACATGCCGATTACACGTCCCTTATTTATAAACTGTTACCGTATTAACCACATGATAAACAATTTCAAACAAAAAGTCAAAGAAAGTCAAACTAATGATTAAAAAAAAGAGCCCTCAGCGCTCTTATTGGTTAAAACATTATGTAGAAGCATTTATGCGTTCATTTAAAATGGCGCGCCCGCGAGGAATCGAACCTCGATCTCAGGCTCCGGAGGCCTACGTCATATCCGTTGGACCACGGGCGCATAGTTCAATCAATGCAAACAACTAACTAATTAAACAGCTAATTGGAAACAAAGATGATTATATGATATACAGCAGTGAATTGCAAGCTTTTATTAAATGCGCATATTCAGGCAAATGGTTGAGAAATATAGGTTCAGATAGACTTGCATGTGGAGCAAATATTGGTTAAGATATACGTGGGACTTAAAAAGTTATCCCGGGACGTTTTAAGACCAGTTAGAGATAGAGCATTAGAGACAGAACTTAGAAGTGTGCGGGAGTGGAAAGCATGCGAAAGATATTAGAAATACAGAAGCAGCTTCTGCCCGACCTCATGGATGTTTTGAAAAAAAGGTACACGATCCTGCATCAGATTATGCTGTCCGATGTTGTTGGACGCAGAACACTGGCAGCTTCACTGAACATGACTGAGCGCGTGTTGCGCGCCGAAACCGATCTTCTTAAAGCTCAAGGGCTAATTGAGATTGAGAGTGTAGGCATGAAGGTGAGCAAAGCAGGACTGGATCTGCTGGAACAGCTGGAGCCGATTGCGAACAACTTGTTCGGCCTGTCCCAATTGGAGGACCAGATTCGTCAAGCCTATGGTTTGAGGAAGGTGGTTGTCGTTCCAGGGGATTCGGATGCTTCTCCGTTAACAAAGCAGGAGCTGGGGCGCGCTGGAGCAAAAGCGTTGCTGAGTGTTATGGACGACGAGGATGTGGTCGCTGTAACAGGTGGCACGACGATTGCCGACGTGGCGGAACAACTGGCACTACCTTCTAATGGCCCACTTAAGGGTGGGTGGTTTGTACCGGCACGCGGGGGTTTGGGAGAAAGCATGGAAATGCAGGCCAACACAATTGCTTCCACAATGGCTCGCAAGGTAGGCGCTCAATACCGTCTGCTCCATGTACCGGATTTGCTCAGCAATCATGCTTACAACTCCTTGCTTGAAGATACGAACATTCAGGATATATTGAACCTGATTCGCGAGAGTCGTATCATCATTCACGGGATAGGCAACGCCATAGCGATGGCACATAGACGTAAACTTGATCCCGAAACCTTTGCCCAGATCAGCAGTGAGGGGGCCGTTGCCGAATCGTTTGGTTATTACTTTAACGAAGATGGCGTCGTTGTTCACAGAATGCTGACGCTTGGACTTCGATTAGAGGACATCAGGCGTACCGATACGGTTCTAGGTGTAGCTGGAGGCAAGAGCAAGGCGGCCGCTATTCATGCGGTACTGCGTTTCGGACAAGAAGACATTCTAGTCACCGACGAAGGCGCTGCTGCCGAGATTGTAAGTCATTATTTAAATGGTTAAGATGGATTTATGAATGGTGTTGTCTTGACGGGCTTTCGGGTCTGTCTTGAATATATAAAACTAAACTAAACGAACTTTGGGAGGAACTCACTCATGACAGTTAAAGTTGGTATTAACGGTTTCGGACGTATTGGACGCCTTGCTTTCCGCCGGATTCAAAACGTGGAAGGTATTGAAGTAGTAGCAATCAATGACTTGACAGATTCCAAAATGTTGGCACATTTGTTGAAATATGATACAACACAAGGTAATTTCCAAGGACAAGTAGAAGTACATGACGGCTTCTTCAAAGTAAATGGTAAAGAAGTTAAAGTTTTGGCTAACCGCAACCCTGAAGAACTGCCTTGGGGAGACCTGGGTGTAGACATCGTTCTGGAATGCACAGGTTTCTTCACAACAAAAGAAGCTGCTGAGAAACATTTGAAAGGCGGCGCTAAAAAAGTTGTTATCTCCGCTCCAGCTACTGGCGACATGAAAACTGTCGTTTACAACGTAAACCATGAAATTCTGGATGGAACTGAAACTGTAATCTCCGGTGCTTCTTGCACAACTAACTGCCTGGCTCCTATGGCTAAAACACTGCAAGATAAATTTGGTATCGTTGAAGGTTTGATGACTACAATTCATGCTTACACTGGCGACCAAAACACTTTGGATGCTCCACATGCTAAAGGTGACTTCCGTCGTGCTCGTGCAGCAGCTGAAAACATCATTCCTAACACAACTGGTGCTGCTAAAGCAATCGGTTTGGTTATCCCTGAGTTGAAAGGTAAACTGGATGGCGCGGCTCAACGTGTTCCAGTACCTACAGGTTCCCTGACTGAGCTGGTAACAGTTCTGGAGAAAAACGTAACTGCTGAAGAAATCAACGCAGCGATGAAAGAAGCTTCCGATCCTGAAACTTATGGATACACTGAAGATCAAATCGTTTCTTCTGACATCAAAGGTCTCACTTTCGGTTCTTTGTTTGATGCAACTCAAACTAAAGTTCTGACTGTTGGCGACAAACAGCTGGTGAAAACTGTAGCTTGGTATGACAATGAAATGTCCTACACTGCACAATTGATCCGCACGTTGGAATACTTCGCTAAACTGGCTAAATAAGAACAGTCTTATTGAGCAACATCATAGAGCGGAAACAGGTTATTGTTTCCGCTCTTTATATATCAAATGTGCCTTAAATTCCTGATTCGTAAAATTATAAGGGTGCGGAGGAATATGGAGATGAACAAAAAGAGCGTACGTGATATAGAACTGAATGGAAAACGGGTGTTTGTTCGTGTAGATTTTAACGTTCCGGTTGAGGACGGTAAAATTACGGATGACAAGCGTATTCGTGAAACCTTGCCAACCATTAACTACCTGATTGAAAAAGGTGCAAAAGTTATTTTGGCAAGTCACTTTGGACGTCCAAAAGGTCAGGTTGTTGAATCCATGCGTCTGACTCCTGTTGGCGTACGTTTGTCTGAGCTGCTGAAAAAGCCAGTAGTTAAAGTGGACGAATCGGTAGGCGAAGCTGTTAAAGCGAAAGTGGCTGAACTGCAAAACGGCGACGTGCTGTTGCTTGAAAATGTACGTTTTTATGCAGGAGAAGAAAAGAATGATCCTGAATTGGCGAAGCAATTTGCTGAATTGGCCGACGTTTTCGTGAATGATGCATTTGGTGCAGCACACCGTGCTCATGCTTCCACTGAAGGTATCGCTCATATTCTTCCGGCTGTTTCTGGCTTACTGATGGAAAGAGAATTGTCTGTTATTGGTAAAGCTTTGTCGAATCCAGACCGTCCTTTTACAGCTATTATTGGCGGTTCCAAAGTAAAAGACAAAATCGACGTGATCGACAACCTGCTGAACATTGCAGATAACGTAATCATTGGCGGCGGTTTGGCTTATACATTTTTTAAAGCTCAAGGTCATGAAGTGGGTCAATCTTTGCTGGATGAATCCAAACTGGACGTAGCTCTTGGGTTTATTGAAAAAGCGAAGAAGCTCGGCAAAAAATTCTACCTTCCGGTGGATATTGTCATTTCTGACGATTTCAGCGCTACGGCGAATACTAACATTGTGGACATCGATGGTATTCCTGCAGATTGGGAAGGCGTGGATATCGGACCGAAAACACGTAAAATCTATGCAGATGTGATCAAAAACTCCAAACTGGTTGTATGGAACGGACCAATGGGCGTATTTGAAATCGAGCCCTTCGCTGGTGGTACTCGTGAAGTAGCGGAAGCTTGCGCAACTACTGAAGCATACACCATCATTGGTGGCGGTGATTCTGCGGCTGCGGCTGAAAAATTCCACTTGGCTGACAAAATGGATCACATCTCTACTGGCGGCGGCGCATCACTTGAATTTATGGAAGGCAAAGCACTTCCGGGTGTTGTTGCACTGAACGATAAATAATCAAACGCACTATGCGTGAATAAAGCTTTAGGGCACCTAATAGTTAGGAGTTGAAACCATTGAGAACACCGATTATCGCGGGTAACTGGAAGATGTTTAAAACCGTACCAGAAGCTAAAACTTTCATCGAGGAGATCAAAGGCAAAGCGGAGGTTGCAGGAGTGGAAAGCGTGATTTGCGCACCATTTACGAATCTTCCTGCTCTGGTTGAAGCAGTAAAAGGCACGTCTATTAAAATTGGCGCACAAAACCTGCACTTTGCAGAAGATGGTGCATTTACAGGTGAAATTAGCGGTGGAATGCTGAAAGATCTGGGCGTAGATTACGTTGTGATCGGACACTCCGAGCGTCGTGAATATTTTAATGAAACAGACGAAACGGTGAACAAAAAGGTTCATGCGGCATTCCGTCATGGCCTGAACCCAATCGTGTGTGTAGGCGAAAAGCTGGAAGACCGTGAAGCTGGACAAACCAAAGAGGTTGTAAAAGTGCAAACTGTAGCAGCTTTTGCTGGTTTGGCTAAGGATCAGGCTGCACAAGTAGTTGTTGCTTATGAGCCGATCTGGGCGATCGGAACAGGCAAATCCTCCACTTCGCAGGATGCGAATGAAGTGATTTCCTATATCCGCAGTCTGATTAAAGAGCTGTATGATGAAAATACAGCAAATGCTGTACGTATTCAGTATGGTGGCAGTGTAAAACCTGAAAATGTTACTGAGTACCTGGGTCAAAGCGATATCGACGGCGCGCTCGTGGGCGGTGCCAGTCTTCAACCGGCGTCGTACATCGCGCTTGTTGAGGGGGCGAAGTAAGATGACAGCACCAAAACCGGTAGCTTTAATTATTATGGACGGGTTCGGATTGCGTGACACCGTAGAAGGTAATGCGGTTGCGCAGGCCAACAAACCGAATTACGACCGGTATTTACAACAGTATCCTCATACAACGCTGACGGCTTCTGGCGAAGCAGTGGGTCTGCCTGAAGGACAAATGGGTAACTCCGAAGTAGGTCACTTGAACATCGGCGCAGGCCGAATTGTATATCAAGACTTGACTCGTATTTCGAAGTCCATCCGTGAAGGTGAATTCTACGACAATGAAACACTGGTTAAAGCAGTGCAACATGCCAAGAAGAACAACACGAAACTTCACCTGTACGGACTTCTGTCCGACGGCGGCGTGCATAGCCATATCAGCCATCTGTTCGCTATGCTGGACTTGGCGAAAAAAGAAGGCTTAACAGAAGTGTACATTCATGCTTTCATGGATGGACGCGATGTTATGCCTGACAGCGGCGTAGGCTTCATGCAGCAGCTGATCGCTAAAATTCAAGAAGTGGGCGTAGGTAAAATTGCGACTGTACAAGGACGCTATTATGCTATGGACCGCGACAAACGTTGGGAACGTGTAGAGAAATCCTACCGTGCAATCGTGTACGGAGAAGGTCCTCAATACACAGATCCAATGGAAGCATTGAAAGAATCGTACGAAAAATCAGTGTTCGACGAATTTGTGGAGCCAACTGTTATTGTGAAGGCTGACGGAAGTCCTGTAGGGCTGGTCGAAAGCAATGACTCTGTTATCTTCCTCAATTTCCGTCCTGACCGTGCGATTCAACTGTCTCAGGTATTTACAAACGCGGACTTCCGTGGTTTTGACCGTGGCCCGAAATGGCCTAAAGATTTGCACTTTGTTTGCCTGACGTTGTTCAGCGAAACGGTTGAAGGCTTTGTAGCTTACGAACCGAAAAACCTGGATAACACGTTTGGTGAAGTGTTGGTTCAAAACAACAAAAAACAATTGCGTATTGCTGAGACTGAAAAATATCCGCACGTTACTTTCTTTTTCAGTGGCGGACGCGATGTGGAGCTTCCTGGCGAAACTCGTATTTTGATCAACTCGCCTAAAGTGGCTACATATGACTTGCAGCCGGAAATGAGTGCGTATGAAGTAGCGGATGCTGCTGTTAAGGAAATCGAAGCCGACAAGCATGATGCGATTATCCTGAACTTTGCCAATCCGGATATGGTTGGACACTCCGGTATGCTGGAGCCAACGATTAAGGCGGTAGAGACGACGGATGAATGTGTTGGACGTGTTGTAGATGCGGTTAAAGCCAAAGGCGGCGTGGTTATTATCATTGCTGACCATGGTAACGCGGATATGGAAATTGATGAGCAGGGACGTCCGTTCACAGCTCACACAACTAATCCGGTTCCGTTCATTTTGACTGACGAAAATATCATTTTGCGTGAGCATGGAATACTGGCTGACGTAGCTCCAACGCTTCTGGATTTGATGCAACTTCCGCAACCTGCGGAAATGACAGGAAAATCTATGATTGCATCCCGCAAGTAAGCTTGATTTAATAAGTATAGGCTTGACCAACAAATCATGATTCACAAAGGAGATTAAGTACAAATGACTATTATTTCTGACGTGTACGCTCGCGAAGTCCTCGACTCCCGTGGTAACCCTACGGTTGAAGTTGAAGTATATCTGGAATCCGGTGCTATCGGTAGTGCTATCGTTCCTTCCGGTGCCTCCACAGGCGCTCACGAAGCTGTAGAGCTTCGTGATAACGACAAATCCCGTTACCTGGGTAAAGGCGTTCTGCAAGCTGTTAAAAACGTGAACGAAATTATTGCTCCTGAAGTAATCGGCTTGGATGCTGTGAACCAAGTAGAAATCGATACGCTGATGATCAAATTGGATGGTACACATAACAAAGGTAAATTGGGTGCAAATGCAATTCTGGCAGTATCCATGGCTGTAGCTCGCGCTGCTGCTGAAGCTCTGGGCTTGCCACTGTACACTTACCTGGGTGGATTCAATGCTAAACAATTGCCAGTACCAATGATGAACATCGTTAACGGTGGCGCTCATGCCGACAATAATGTTGACGTACAAGAGTTCATGGTTCTGCCTGTAGGTGCCCCTACATTCAAAGAAGCTCTGCGTGTAGGCGCAGAAATCTTCCACAACCTGAAATCCGTACTGAACTCCAAAGGTTTGAACACAGCTGTTGGTGATGAAGGTGGTTTTGCTCCTAACTTCAAATCTAACGAAGAAGCTCTGTCCACTATTATCGAAGCGATCGAAAAAGCTGGTTACAAACCAGGTGTTGACGTATTCCTCGGTATGGACGTTGCCTCCACTGAGTTCTTCAAAGATGGAAAATACACTTTGGAAGGCGAAGGAAAATCCTTCACTTCTGCTGAGTTCGTTGACCTGCTTGCTTCTTGGGTTGATAAATACCCAATCATCACTATTGAAGATGGTTGCTCCGAAGATGACTGGGAAGGTTGGAAATTGCTCACTGAAAAATTGGGCAACAAAATCCAATTGGTTGGTGACGACCTGTTCGTAACAAACACAGAGCGTCTGGCTAAAGGTATCGATGAAAACATCGGTAACTCCATCCTGATCAAAGTAAACCAAATCGGTACGCTGACTGAAACATTCGATGCTATCGAATTGGCTAAGCGTGCAGGATACACAGCTGTTATCTCTCACCGTTCCGGTGAATCCGAAGACAGCACAATCGCTGATATCGCTGTTGCAACAAATGCAGGCCAAATTAAAACAGGTGCTCCTTCCCGTACTGACCGTATTGCGAAGTACAACCAATTGCTCCGCATTGAGGATCAACTGGGTGAACTGGCTCAATACCACGGCCTGAAATCTTTCTACAACCTGAAAAAATAATATTGCGCAAAAATGCTGATGGCGTCTCTTGACTCATGGTTTATGATCATGAAGTCTGAACGCTCAAAGCTTTTTCGCATGAATAAAACAGGCCTACTCGCCACCGCGAGCAGGTCTGTTTTTTGTTATTATGGATGTGTATGAGAATTTATAACTTTGCAAAGGCTTAATGGTTGAGTGACTTGCTATAGCTGTTGTTATCTCCTGGAAGCTGTGGTAGAATAGAAATAGTGTTTTGCGTTAATTTCCGGCTATTTATAACATGATATGTACATGTTTTCATAAAAGAGGCTGTGTTGTTTTGCAAAACAGATGTATAAGCTCAGGAGGTGGGATTTTTCATGGAAATCTTTTTGAAAGTGCTGCTCGTTGTGTTCTCGATTGCTGTTATTGCGGTTGTTTTACTGCAAAAGGGGAAAAGCGCAGGTTTGTCCGGTGCCATCTCTGGCGGTGCTGAGCATCTGTTCGGCAAGACAAAAGCTCGCGGTATGGATTTGATTTTACAACGCGCAACTGCTGTTTTGGGTGCGGGTTTCATGATCGTTTCTGTTTTAGTTGCATTTTTTGCAAAATAAGATAAATATGTACCTTAAGCCTTCGTTTCGCGGGAAACGGGGGCTTTTTTTAGATTTTGGACAGGCAGGGATGCCATCGATTAAATTCGTGTATACTAGGGTATGAGTATATTAAGAGCCTTGTATCAGGAGTAAGGAACAAGGACATGCGGATTTATTACTGAAAATTAAAGGTCACCCGAGGTGGACAATATTATGATAACAGAGCAACAACTACTCGATTTTATGCGCGAGACCGCATACAAACCCATGACTTACCAGGAGCTGGAGCAGCACTTTGATATTAAGGATGCGGAAGATTTCCGTGAATTTCTTAAGCTTCTGAATGCTTTGGAGGAAGAGGGGAAAATTCTGCTGACCCGCACAAACCGTTATGGTGTGCCGGAACGAATGGATTTGCAGCGTGGGCGTTTGCAGGCTCATGCCAAGGGATTTGCTTTTCTGATTCCAGAGGACCGGGAGCACCCGGATGTATATATTCATGCCAATGATTTAAAGAGTGCGATGAATGGAGATACGGTACTGGTAAGAGTGTCCTCGAAGGGACCTGCGGGCGGTCGACTAGAAGGTGAAGTTGTACGGATCGTGAAGCGCGCAGTGCTTCAAGTAGTAGGCGTGTTTCAGAGCCACGAAGCATACGGTTTCGTTTTGCCGGATGATAAGCGTATTAACCGAGATATTTTCATTCCAAAAACAAGCTTCAATGGAGCTGTAAACGGTCAAAAGGTCGTTGTGCGTATTGTGAGCTATCCAGAAGGACGAGCAGCAGCGGAAGGTGAAGTGTTGGAGGTTTTGGGTCATAAGGATGATCCGGGCGTCGACATTTTGTCAGTTATTCGTAAGCATCAGCTTCCGGAAGCTTTTCCAGATGAAGTGACAGAGGAAGCGGAGAATGCTCCGGACGCGATTACGGAAGAAGAGATTGTACGTCAGGGACGGCGCGATCTGCGTGATAAGATCATTGTTACCATTGATGGTGAGGATGCCAAAGACCTGGATGATGCTGTCAATGTAGAGCGCTTGCCGAACGGAAACTACCGTCTGGGCGTTCATATTGCCGACGTAGGGTATTATGTGCGTGAGAACTCCAAGCTGGATCAGGAGGCATATAACCGCGGTTGTAGCGTGTATTTGGTTGACCGTGTCATTCCTATGCTTCCACATCGACTTTCGAACGGAATATGTTCTTTGAATCCACAGGTGGATCGACTGACCTTATCCTGTGAGATGGAATTCAATGAGCATATGAAGGTTGTAAAGCATGATATTTTCACCAGTGTGATTAAAACGAAGGAACGGATGACGTACACTAACGTTCGCAAAATCCTCGAAGAGGAAGATGCTGAACTGATGGAACGGTACAAGGATCTCATTGATGTATTCAGCACGATGAAGGAATTGGCATTAAAGCTGCGTGCTAATCGAATGCGCCGAGGCGCGGTTGATTTTGACTTTGATGAAGCCAAAGTGATTGTGGATAATGAAGGCAAAGCTGTCGATATTGTAAAGAGAGATCGTACGATAGCTGAACAAATTATTGAAGAGTTTATGCTGGCGGCCAATGAAACGGTAGCCGAACATTTCCATTGGCTCAAAGTACCTTTCTTGTACCGGATTCATGAGGACCCAGATCCAGAGAAGCTGCAAAACTTTATGGCTTTCGCAGCTAATTTTGGGCATCAGATCAAAGGTAGAGGAAATTCCATTCATCCGCGTGCGCTACAAACGTTGCTAGAAGACATTCAGGGTACGAAGGAGCAAACCGTGCTTAGCACGATGATGCTGCGTTCGATGAAGCAGGCAAAGTATGATGCGGAGTCGACAGGACATTTTGGATTGGCAGCGGAGTATTACTCTCATTTTACATCGCCGATCCGTCGTTACCCTGACTTGGTGATTCACCGTGTCATTCGTGAGGTATTGGAGAATGGTGGGGCTTTAACAGCCGAACGTCAGGAATATTTGACTGCACGTATGCCTGATATTGCGCAGCAATCTTCCGAGCGTGAGCGTGTGGCTGTGGATGCAGAGCGTGATACAGAGCAGATGAAAAAGGCTGAATACATGCTGGACAAGGTCGGTGAGGAATTCGAGGGGATCATCAGCAGTGTAACCAGCTTCGGAATGTTCATTGAGCTGGACAATACAGTGGAGGGCCTGACGCGTCTGAGTGCGCTTACGGACGACTATTATCACTTTGACGAGCAGCATATGGCGTTGATTGGCGAACGCACCTCCAAGGTGTTCCGCATTGGGGATGAGGTTAAGGTTCGCGTCGCGCGTGTGAATATGGAAGATTACACAATTGACTTTGAACTTGTCGATATGAAGCAACGGCAACGCCGTGAACGGACGGGCGGTACAGGACAGGGTGGAGACTTTGCGCGTGGCGAGAGCCGTGGTAAAGGCAAAGGCCGAGAAGGGCGTGACCGCAAGGGCGGCAAGGATAAGACTGGCAAAGAGCGTAAAGGCGGTCATGATGTTACCGGGAAGCCAAAAGAAGCTGGCGCTGGTAACGGAGGGATTAGCACCGCAGGTCGTTCAGGGCGCGGCGGCGGAAACGGAGCTGGAGCCGGCTCAGCTAGCAACTTCGGCTTTGGCAGTGGCAAGGGCGGGTATAACTCGCCAGCATCCGGGGCAAGCAAGCGACGGAAGAAGACGTCTGCCAGCGGTATTTTCATCGGCGGAGCAGCTACACCAGGGAGTGATGCCAGACCAAACGGTGAAGGCGCAGCACGTCGCAAGCGGAAGAATAAGGGCGGAAGTGGCGGCAATAGCACCGCGGGCTTTGTGCGGAAAAAGAAGAAGTAGGTAGCTAGAGCTTACTTACTTTGAAGGCTGGAGCTTTCATTGCAGTGAATGAAGCTGATTTGAAGCATAGGTTATACGGGCGGTTTCTGTCTGCTGTATTGGATGGAAGCCGCTTGGTTTTAAGTGTGAATAAGTGCAGTTAGAAATGTAGAAGGCTTGACCTTTCTTGCTTTTACCATCTGAAATTTGTTACAATATATTTCTAGGTGGCTCTTTGTAGCCGGATTTTGATGCCTGGATTTCAAGAGTGAATTACGTTATTCATAAGGAGTGGTATTCATGGGTAAGAAGGCAGACGGGAAAGTGCTCGCCCAGAACAAAAAAGCTTCCCATGACTATTTTATTGAGGACACCTACGAGGCGGGCATGGTGCTAACGGGAACAGAAATTAAGTCTCTACGGAATGGTCGCTCTAATATAAGTGATGCATTTGCTACGATCCGTAATGGCGAAATTCATATTCACAATATGCATATCAGTCCTTTCGAGCAAGGCAATCGTAATAATCCTACCGATCCGACCCGTACGCGTAAGCTGCTGTTGCATAAAGAGCAGATTCGCAAGCTTATCGGTCTGTCCAAACAGGAAGGTTACACGATTGTACCGCTCAAGATTTATGTTCGTAATGGTTATGCCAAGCTTCTGCTCGGACTGGGTAGAGGTAAGAAGCAGTATGATAAACGTGATGCTGCCGCTAAACGCGATGCACAGCGTGATATCCAACGTGCTTTGCGCGAGAAGCAGAAAATTGCGAGATAAGTTGCTCTATTATTGGGTATGGTACAAATTACGTGGAGAAGTTACTTGTTCCTGTAATGGTGCTATTTTATAAGGCTTAAATGGCTTCATTTCGTTTCGTAATGACCTGTAATATGGTATACTAACGAAGTAGTCAGTTTTAAAGCTTTTAACTTTGTTCGAGTGTTGAATCCTAGGATTCAGCTTTTGATATTATGCATGCTTATGCTCCGGTATTTCCGGATTTATCCGTGGAGCCCTTTTATAATAAGGGGGCGTTTATGGATTCGACGGGGATAGTTCGAGCATGGGTAGCGGGTAGTGGGGACGCGTCCGCTTCATCAACGCTAAAGCCTATTAAACGGCAAACAACAAAACAACTACGCTTTCGCAGCCTAAGAAACTGTGTGCGTGCTTCTACCCAGCATCGTCCATGTGACTGGGATAGAGGCTAACAAATAGTGGAATACGCTGTCTCATCTCCGCCTGCGGTGAGCTGAAGAAGATAATCAGGCTGACCCGAAGGGAATCCGGTGACAGGGAGTTTCTAGGGTGACATCAAAACTGTCACTACACCCGTAGAAGCTTATGTGTCGTTATCTTCGGACAGGGGTTCGACTCCCCTCGCCTCCATTTAGTAAGACAAGAAAGCCATCAGCCAGTGATTCTGGTTGGTGGCTTTTTATTATGGCTCTAGTAATTGAGTTGAAGAGGTTTTACACAACTTGTAGCTTAAAGGTGTCTCTAAGTGTTCTGGCTGCTTTTTCTTTCACCTTTAAGCAACTCAAGCGTTCATCTTCTTTTCTTTTCAAATAAGTATTGACACGGATAAAAAATTATTATATCTTTATATCAAGATAAATAATTTAAAGATAAAAACAATCAGAGAATTTTGAATAGGGAGGTATATACATGCTTACAATTTTAGAAAGAATTAATCAGCTTGCAAAAAAAGCAAAAGAAGTTGGGTTAACTGAAATTGAAAAAATGGAACAAACGGATCTTCGCAAAGAATACCTTCAAATCTTTCGGGGCTCTGTACAAAGCATTCTCTTGAATGCTACGATTTATGATCCGAATGGAGACGATGTTACGCCTGAAAAACTTAGAAAAGAACAGGCCCGAGTCACTAAGCAATAGATTTAATTTCGTCTAATATCTCTAATTTAATAATCTCTAAATAAATATAATGTGGAGGGTGATTTTTATGTTGGCAAGTGGATTGTTACTGATACGTTTGGTGGTTGGATTGTTATTGGTGGGGCACGGAGCACAGAAACTTTTTGGCTGGTTTGGTGGCTATGGTCCAAAAGGTACTGGGGGTTGGATGGAATCGATCGGCATTAAGCCTGGAGTATTCATGGCAGTGTCTGCTGGGTTGATGGAATTGTTGGGAGGAGCTCTATTTGCTGTAGGACTACTCACTCCACTGGCTGCATTGTTGATTACGGTGACTATGCTTGGGGCAATTTTCAAAGTACATGGCCCAAACGGGATCTGGGCAACAGCTAATGGCTATGAATATCCGCTAGTTCTTATTGCAGTCGTAATTGGTATTGCGTTGACAGGGGCAGGTTCATATTCCATCGATGCATTACTTAGATAAAACATGATGTGTAGGTCATTAAAAGTCATCAACAATAAAAAATAAAGGTTCCTACGATTATAGGAGGGTTTCATATGTCACTTCAAACTACAGGTATTCATCATATTACAGCTTTTGCCGGTAATCCGCAGGAAAATGTCGACTTCTATGCCGGCGTCCTGGGACTTCGGTTAGTGAAGAAAACAATCAACTTCGATGCTCCTGAGGTTTACCACTTGTACTTTGGTAACGAGGCAGGAAGTCCTGGAACGATCATTACTTTTTTTCCTGCACCAGGAACTCCTAAAGGACGAATCGGAGGTGGCCAGGTGGGCATAACCTCGTATGTGGTACCCCCAGGTTCACTTGATTTTTGGCAGCATCGTTTGGAAAGCTTTGATATTCAAGTTACGAAAACGAGCCGTTTTTCTGAACAATATCTTCAATTTGAGGATAATGAGGGCTTACGCCTTGAGCTTGTTGAACGTGAAGCGGGAGCGAATAGTACTTGGTCTTACGGTGGTATTTCGGCTGATAAAGCAATTAAGGGGTTTGGAGGCGCCGGGCTATTTAGCGTCAACCCACAGAGAACGATGGATGCATTGGAGAGCATACTCGGATTTACGAAAATCGCTGAAGACGCCGAATATGCCCGTTATCAGTCCGTAGGGGAAATCGGCAACATCGTAGATGTTCCGCTCGCCAAAATGGGTTTAGGCTTTGGTGGAGCAGGCACGGTACATCACATTGCGTGGCGTGCAAAAGATTTTGAACAACATGAAGAATGGAGAAACGCAGTCCAGCATTATGGATATCAGCCGACTCCCATTATAGACCGCCAATATTTTAATGCGATATATTTCAGAGAAGCGGGCGGTATCCTATTTGAAATTGCTACAGACCCACCGGGATTTGCTAACGATGAACCTGCTGAATCTTTGGGACAGGAATTAATGCTGCTAGAGTGGTATGAACCGCAGCGGGCTCAAATCGAGGCGAATCTGCATCCTATTGAAGTGAGAACATTAACGGAAAAACAAAAGTAAGAAAAAGTTGCATATGACTCTTCCATAAGACAGCTTGCCGAGTTTGGCCTGCTCTCAGATGGAGGAGTCTTTTTATTACGGGAAAAATTCATGTGTTTCGTGTCCTTCCGGCCTCTTGCTACTCCACCAGCTTTTCAGACTTCACTAGCATTTCTCGTAACACATGAGCGACTCGACTTTTCCGGTTCGCTGCCTTCTTTTTTATCAAGTGTAATGATTTTTTGTATGCATGAGTATGGCTTTGATCGTAGAACTGCTTGGCTGCAATGCGTAGTGTTCTTCTTAATAACAGTGCTGATGAGCGTGTTAACCTAGAGCGGAATCCCCTGCGCAATACCCGCAATGTATTTTTGTAGGTCTCAAAATCCTCGGATGGAGGGATAAGGGCGAATAAATTTAACGAGGAGTCATTGAATCCGTAGGTTTCATACATGATTCTCAGATTTTCTGTATTTAACACGTTACCTCTAAGATAGGTTGGATGTTCCTGATGATATCCGACCACCTCTTTGATGCAATAAAAAGGGATTTTCAAGCGATGCAGTCTATAGCCAAGGTCCCAGTCCTCGAGTCCATAGAGCACAAACCGTTCATTGAAACCTCCAATACGAATCAAGTGACTGCGTCTAATGGCCACACAACGAGTAACCAGCAGCATCCAGGGGGCTACGTCCGTTGAGGCAAATTGTTTCTGCGTATTGGGAGGAACCCTTGTGGGACTAACTACTTTAGACAGTGCACCCGTTTGATGAAGGATATCTTCAGGGGTTATGATCGGAGTAATTTCGTTCGCTGCTTCATAGTCAGCATTCCATAAGTTGGACTGCGTAAGTATGTTGCGACATTGTTCTTTTTCTTCAGGGGAAAAGTCAGGGTAATAGTGGGTAAAAGCATCGTCCCACGAGTGAGGAATGCCTGAAAGCACGGACTTGGGATATTTACGGTGATAACGGCTCGCGATCCTAATGAATTCCGGTAACACTACAAAGTCAGCGTCGCAGAAGATGATGTACAGCCCTTTTGCACGGCGCAGTCCCAAATTTCGAACGGCAGATCGACCGCGTTGTTCCTGATGTGACACATAGATAAGAGGATAGGATGCTTTGAAGCCTTCGACCATTTCTTTTGTTCCGTCTGTAGAACCGTCATCAGCTACAATGACTTCGAATAGTTGCTTTGGATAGGTTTGTGTCTCAAATGAAGCGAGTGTAAGCAACAATTGCTGGGCTCGATTATAGGTTGGAATGATGATGCTGTAGCGGATAGCCAATATGATCTCCCCCCCACCATTCTTATTAGAAAACGCTTGAACAAGATAAATAATAACAATGTATTCAAGGATTTTAGCCTGGTCTAGTCAAACATCCCTCTAGGTTCGAAACAGGCTTGGTCTTATTACCGATATTAAGGTGGGGGTTCTGTATCTTCTGCTGTTTTGCAGGTACGTTCAGTGGTGTTATGTATGTGTAATCATGGTATTATGCATAGAGATGTAAAGTAAAAGCGAGGTGCTTCCTATCCGCTGAAAGCCCACTCAGCATACAGAAACAAACATGAGATGAAATGGGGAAGTTATGGTAAACTATATAGAGTTATAGAAGACCTGAAAGAGGAGTACTATATGACACAATTTGTCTATAAGCAAATTATTGACGATCTCAAGATGAAAATTTTTGCTGGAAAGTTTGCAGATATGAGATTGCCAGATGAACGTAGTCTTAGTGAGACTTACCAGGTTAGTCGTAGTTCAATTAAACGTGCTCTGACTAAAATGGAGAATGTCGGAATCATTTTCAAAAAACAAGGTTCCGGGACATTTATTAATCCATTATACATAAGAAATGAATCTATCTTTAACTACGAAGGCTCTAATCTAGGGGTCACTGATAATTTTCAAATGCATGGTAAAAAGCCGAAAATCAAAGTACTAAGTTTTGAGGTCATTCCGCCAACAGAAGAATTACAGCGCGATTTGTTCTTGGAGACTCATGATTTTGTTTACAAAATTGTCCGCTTACGTCTGTTTGATGATGATCCTTTTATGATTGAAACGGGCTATATCCCTATTAAAATTGTCCAGAATTTAAATCAGACAATTATCGAGGGATCCATTTTTAATTATTTGGAAGACTCGCGGAACTTGGCTGTCACCAAATCTTTTTTATCCATTTTTGCAGAACCGTCTCAAGAGAATGATCAAAAGCTGCTACATTTAAATGAAAATGAGCCTGTAGGTATTATGGAAGGTGTGTTCTTTTTAGATAACGGTACGCCATTTGAGTTTTCTCATATGCGATTTCATTACAAATATTTGAAATTTAATACCTTTGTATCGGTTCACTAATGATAAGACTGGAGAATTCTCCGGTCTTTTTTTTATGTTTTTGAGAAAAGGATTGGAGTCTGCGTTTGTCTCGTTATTGCAAATTTTATTGGTTAATAATTCTATATATTTTAATGTAAGAGCTTTTTTACTGTCTTTTTAATTTATATTTCATAGTATGTTCAAAATTTCACAAAATTGGACCGTATCACTTGTGAAAAAGGTTGAATTTAGTCAGCGTAGCGTTATGATGGACATGTAGATGAAATTTCCGGAAATAAATTACAAACAAAACTACTTAGGGAGTGGACACCATGTCGTTATCACCCGTGTTAGCAGATTATTCATCTAAAACATATTTAGAAAAACTTGATGCATATTGGCGTGCAACGAACTACATTTCGGTAGGTCAGCTGTATTTAAAAGATAATCCTTTGTTGAGAGAGCCTTTAAAAGATTCAGATGTGAAGGTTAAGCCTATTGGACACTGGGGCACAATTCCGGGCCAAAACTTTATTTATGCACATCTAAATCGTGTTATTAATAAATATGATTTGAGCATGCTTTACATTGAAGGTCCTGGTCACGGCGGCCAGGTTATGGTTTCAAATTCTTATCTGGATGGAAGCTACACTGAAATCTATCCGCAAATTACACAAGATATCTCAGGGATGAAGAAATTGTTCAAACAATTCTCTTTCCCTGGCGGTATTGCTTCACATGCTGCTCCTGAAACACCTGGATCTATCCATGAAGGTGGAGAATTAGGCTACTCCCTTTCTCATGGTGTAGGTGCCATTCTGGATAATCCTGATCTGATCTCGGCTGTTGTTATTGGTGATGGTGAAGCTGAAACAGGCCCATTAGCCGCTTCGTGGTTTTCTAACCGATTTATCAACCCCATCACGGATGGTGCAGTACTACCAATCTTGCACTTGAATGGTTTTAAGATTAGTAACCCAACGATTATGTCTCGTCAATCGAAAGAAGAATTGACCTCATACTTTAAAGGTTTGGGTTGGGAGCCGTTCTTTGTTGAAGGTGAAAATCCGGATCACATGCATCCAGAAATGGCGAAAGTATTGGATACGGCTGTCGAGAAGATTGAAGCTATTCAAAAGAATGCGCGTGAAAATAATGACCTTACTCGTCCGGCGTGGCCGATGATTGTATTCCGTTCACCTAAAGGCTGGACGGGTCCGAAGGAATGGGACAACGTGCCGAATGAAAATTCATTCCGTGCCCATCAGGTTCCAATTCCGGTTGATCAAAAAAATATGCAGCACGCACCTGCTTTGTTAGAATGGCTGAATAGCTATAGACCAGAGGAATTGTTCGACGAAAACGGTCGTTTAAACCCTGAGCTTGCTGAAATTTTGCCTACAGGCGATAAACGCATGGGAATGAACCCTGTTGCGAATGCGGGTAACCTCATTAAAGACTTGAAATTACCGGATTTCCGTAACTATACGCTGGATAATTCCGTACCTGGTAAAGTGATTGCGCAAGATATGTCGGTTTTAGGGAAATACGTTAAAGATGTGGTTCTTTTAAATGAAGAAAATCGTAATTTCAGAATCTTCGGACCGGATGAAACGATGTCTAATCGCTTGGCTCCTGTTTTTGAAGTAACCAAACGCCAATGGATGGACCAAATTATTGAACCTAATGATGAATTCTTATCATCCTATGGCCGCGTAATTGATTCTCAATTATCCGAACACCAAGCTGAAGGATTGCTGGAAGGTTATGTATTAACAGGTCGCCATGGTTTCTTTGCAAGTTACGAAGCCTTCCTGCGTGTGGTTGACTCGATGATCACCCAGCACTTTAAGTGGCTGCGTAAAGCAACGGATCAAGGATGGCGTGCAGATATCCCATCATTGAATGTCGTAGCAACTTCAACGGTGTTCCAACAGGATCATAATGGGTATACACACCAAGATCCAGGTTTGTTAGGTCATTTGGCTGACAAAAAACCAGAATTTATTCGGGAGTATCTGCCAGCGGATGCCAATTCATTGTTGGCTGTTTTCGACACCATTTTAAACGACCGTCAAAAGATCAATTTGATTGTTTCGTCTAAACACCCACGTCCACAATGGTTTACTGCTGATGAAGCGAAAGAATTGGTGGATAAAGGGTTGAAGATCATTGACTGGGCAAGTACAGATCAAGGTGGAGAACCTGACCTTGTCATTGCTTCTGCTGGTACAGAGCCAACGATTGAAAGTTTAGCTGCAATTTCTATTTTGCATGAAAAACTGCCTGACTTGAAGATTCGGTACATCAACGTGGTAGATTTGCTGAAACTGAGAAGTCAAAAACTAGACCCGCGTGGATTATCCGACGCTGAGTTTGATCATTTTTTCACAAAAGACAAACCCGTTGTTTTCGCTTTCCATGGTTACGAAGGTCTGATCAAAGATCTGTTCTTTGATCGTCATAATCATAACTTGCATGTACATGGATACCGTGAGAATGGCGATATTACGACACCATTTGATATGCGTGTATTGAATCAAATGGATCGTTTTGACTTAGTGAAGGAAGCTGCTCTCAACTTACCTGACGCTGGGAAGTACACCAACATTGTGGATGAAATGGATGCTACGATTAAGAAACATCATCAATTCATTCGCGAAGAGGGTATTGACCTACCAGAGGTAGAGAACTGGGTATGGAATGGCTTGAAATAAAAATACAGACACTTCAACTTTGTGTTGGACAACCAAGCCATCAAGCATGAAGTGGAATATATGATTTGGTAGTGGTACAAGTGCCTGCCCCCTTGACTTCAGGTATGATTTCAATGGGGATCAGGCGCTTTTTGATTTAGCACACAGAGAACTTGGTAGGGAAGTTACGAGCTAGTGGGTATATACATATACAGAGAACGGAATGGATTGCTATATTTTGCCGGAGCTTTGAAGAGGTGTTATGTTATATGAGAATAGTAAAGGAGGCTGTAATTATGAACCAACAAATTCCGGAGAAGGTATTGAATGATGGCATTAAAGTGCCCGTCATTGGATTTGGGACTGCTGGAATTAAGGGTGCAGATGGAGTCAAGGCGATTACCGGCGCGATTGATGCAGGTTACCGTCTGATCGACACAGCGTTCAACTATGAAAATGAGGGTGCTGTCGGGAAAGCGGTCCAGCAGAGCTCTGTGCCCAGAGAGGAATTGTTGATTTGCTCCAAACTACCGGGTCGCCGACATGCTTACCAAGAGGCCATTGTAACGATCGAAGAGTCATTATATAGAGGAGGCCTGGACTATTATGATCTTTATCTGATCCATTGGCCGAATCCCCAAATTGATCGATATGTTGAAGCCTGGCAGGCGTTAATTGAGGCGAAGAAAAGGGGCTATATCCGTTCCATTGGGGTCTGCAATTTCTTGCCCGAGCATAATGAACGTTTAATTCGGGAAACAGGTGTCACGCCGAGCTTAAATCAAGTTGAATTGCATCCATTATTTAATCAGGAACATCAGCGTGCAAAAGATGCTGAACAGGGCATCGTGACGGAATCATGGAGCCCCTTGGGGCGCGGTCACAGCATGCTGGAGAATGAAGAGATTGGGAAAATTGCTTCTGCTCATAATAAAACGACTACACAAGCGATTTTACGTTGGCATATCCAACTTGGAGCAATCCCGATCCCTAAGGCCTCTTCTTTAAAACACCAAACGGAGAATCTAGATATTTTTGACTTTGAGTTGTCTCCAGAGGAAATGAACGTGATTTCGGCATTTAGCAGTGAGGATGGACGGATATGGGGACAGGACCCCAAGTCCTATGAAGAACTATAATCAGGAACAATAAATAGAAGGGTTCAAAAATCTGTCGCGGGTTTTTGGACCCTTTGCTTTTATAATAAAACGAACACACATCTGAAAGTGATCAATGGGCCAGTATATAGAGCTATGATGAACATTTTTTACCGGATTTGATGTATGATATGGTTGAATGTAGTCCTTTCGAAGGAGGTCATCATGGGGATTTTGTCAAGGTTTAGGGATATTATGAAAATGAATGTTAACGCCTTAATGGATAAGGTGGGAGATTCGGAGAAAACCATTGACGATTATATGCGGAATTTGAACAGTGATCTAGGCAAGGTGAAAGCGGAGACGGCTTCAGTGTTGGCTGATGAGAGAAGGACGAAAAGAGCACTGGATGAATGCAAAGCCGAGATCAAAAAGCTCCAGCATTATGCCAGTAAGTCTGTGGAAGCTGGTAATGAAGAGGAAGCTCGAAAGTTTCTGGAGAGAAAAGGTTTGCAGGCGGAGAAATTGGAACAATTACAAACATCCTATGATTTAGCTTCGACAAACGCCGTAAATATGAAACAAATGCAGGAGAAGTTGGTGTCCGATATGGAGCAACTAGAAGCGCGGCACGCTGAACTTAAAGGGAAGATGGCGGTTGCCAAAGCACAGCAAGCCTTGAACTCTATGGGCAGCAAGAATTCTGCTTTTGAGGTCATGGAAGAGCAGGTGAACAGAGCGTATGATGAAGCGATGGCTATAGCCGAGCTTCGGGCAGGAACGAAGGACGACCTGGATTCTTTATAAGGAATCATAACAGTATCTACATGAAGAGGTGAGCAGATGCCGGTTATCGAATACAAATGCCCCAACTGCGGCAGCGGCATGGTCTTTGACGGTGAGACAGGGATGTTATCCTGTCATAGTTGCGGAAGAGAGGATAATATCGAATCTATTCCTGATCCTCTGATAAATCGTATTTTTTCAGAAGATGAGGCCCATGAGTATCATTGTAATAACTGCGGAGCAGTGATTATGACCGAAGTGGAGACGAGTGCAACGGTGTGCAGTTTTTGTGGCTCTGCCGTGGTTCTTGGAGACCGACTGACCGGGAAGCTGGCTCCGGCGCAGGTTATTCCTTTTTCAATCAGTAAGGAAGAGGCCATAGTTGCTTTCAAAAAATGGTGCAAGAACGGCCGTCTGACGCCGAACCGGTTCATGATGGCAGACCGAATCAAGGGAATAACCGGGATGTATGTGCCCTTCTGGTTATATGAATTACATAATAAAATTGAGGTTCAAGGTGAAGGTACCCAAGTGAGAACCTATACGAGCGGAGACTACGAATATACGGAAACGAAGCATTTTGATGTATATCGGAAAATCCGTTTGAATTATGTAAAGGTTCCGATTGATGCTGCGGAGAAAATGAACGACGAGCTGATGGATAAATTGGAGCCTTTTCCATACGATCAGCTAAAACCCTTTAAAACGCCATATCTAGCAGGTTATATTGCGGAGAAGTACAGTTATAACGAAGAAGAGCTCTTCCCGCGAGTTAAAGAGAAAGTGAAGGAATATATTGATGCTTATATTCATTCTACGGTGTCGGAGTATACGTCCGTGAGTTATACGGAAAAGCAAATTGATACTACATTAAAACAAGCGGATTATGTTCTACTCCCGGTATGGGTCATACACTATGACTACAATCAATTGGAGCATACGTTTGCTATGAACGGACAGACGGGCAAGGTAGTCGGTAAGCCTCCGATCAGCAAGTTCAAAGTGACAGCTTGGTTTGCAGGAATTTTCGGCATTACTCTCTTCTCATTAAGATTAATCACTTGGCTGATGATGGGAGGGGAATTCTATTGAAAAAGCATAGAGCCATTATAGCCGTCTTGTTGTTCTTTGCTGTTTTTCTGGCAGTTCCTATGGAAATGAAGGGCGAACCAGCAACGACAGAAATGAAGCCATTGATTTATGATGAAGCGGGTCTGCTCAATCAGGAAGAGTATGATGTGTTGAACACTATGGCTAATCAATACGGAGCGGAAAGAGAAACGGACATTATTATTTATACTACTCTCAATCCCGACAATATGGATGTTATGAAAATGACGCAGGACTTTTATGATGACCATGGCCCTGGGTATGACAGATCTCATGGGAACGCGGTCATTTTAACGATGGATATGAGAAATAGAGAGGTGTACTTGGCCGGATTTTATAAGGCAGAACGGTATCTGGATGATGACAGGCTTACTAAAATACGCCATGAGATTAGCCCGGATCTGACGAACGGCAACTATGGGCTGGCATTTCAAAAGTATATTCTGAGTGCGCACAAATATTTGGCCATCCGTCCAGGGGTGAATCCAGACAGTATATTTTTTAAAGGATGGCTTCATTTGGCGGTGGCGCTGGGATTGGCAGCGTTGATCGTGGGTAAGATGGTTTCCAATTCTGGCGGTCGGGTTACGGTAAATCGGCAGACCTACGAGGATGCGAACGCTTCGGGAGTTCTGGAGCATCGAGATCAGTATCTTCACACAACGACAACGAAGCGGAAGATTGAAAAGAGCAGTAGCAGCAGTTCATCAGGCGGAGGAGGCGGAACTACCAGCGGCGGTCATTCGCATAGCGGCAGCAGAGGATCATTTTAACTGAGGATTTTGCAAAAATCCAATAAGCGACTTTCAATGAACAATATATAGATCGAAATGGTCTAGTTCGTCTATATATTGCACTTTGGAGCGACTGGAATCGAATTTTGCAAAATCCTGAACTGAAAGGATGGATACAGTATGGGATTCTTCAGAAATCAATTTGCAAATGTTGTAGAGTGGGAAGAATTTAGAGATGATATGATTTTCTGGAAGTGGAGTAATCGTGAAATTAAAAAAGGCAGTAAATTAATCATCCGCTCCGGTCAAGATGCGATTTTTGTAAATAACGGCAAAATAGAGGGTATTTTTGAGAATGAAGGGTCGTATAACATGGACTCTGACATTATTCCATTTCTATCGACATTAAAAGGGTTTAAATTTGGTTTTAACAGTGGCATGAGGGTAGAGGTCTTATTCGTTAATACGAAGGAGTTTACTGTCAAATGGGGGACGCAGAATCCAGTGCTGATCCCGACCCCCCAGCTGCCAGGCGGTATGCCGATCCGTGCCAATGGCACATTTAATTTTAAAGTGAACGATTATGTTACGCTCATCGATAAAATTGCCGGAGTGAAGGACAGTTATCTCGTTGAGGATGTGAAAATACGCATTACTTCGGTGTTGGATCAGTTATTAATGAAGTGGATCAGCAGAGAAGGAAAGGACATGTTCAATCTGCAGGCGAATGCTTCTGATATTTCAAAAGGTATTCAAGAAGATCTGGATATGCAAGTGATGGACAATGGTATGACGATTACTGGCTTTCATGTGATGAGCTTCAATTATCCTCAAGAAATCCAAGATATGATCACGAAGACAGCTTCTCATGAAATGATCGGTAATCTGCAAAAGTACCAGCAAGTGACGATGACGGACGGGATTGCATCGGGTAATGTAAAAGGCGGCGGTGCAGCTTCGGATATGGCGAGTATGATGATGGGGATGAATATAGCAAATGAAATGATGAAAAATTTGAACCCGAACCCAAAGCCTTCGGCTGAGACTCAGCCTATACCTGCTGCCCCCTCTCCATCTGGAGACGGTAATAAGCCCAATTTTTGTCCGAATTGCGGTACAAAAAACGAAGGAGCTAATTTCTGTCCGAATTGTGGACAAAAATTGAACGGATAACCATAGCTACGACCAAGCTTCTTTATTTCGGAAAAGTTCCGACTGGGTCAAGCAATCCTGTAAGCCAAAAGGCAGTTATCGCAGAGTATCTTCTGTGATGGCTGCTTTTTTATGTAGTTTGTTCAAGTATTTTCTTCATAAATCCGATTTATTGGATTGAAAAAGGTACTCAGGATAAGGTACTATAACTATATAGTATGTATTTATATTAACTAATTAGTCATTACATTAATAAAATATAGGTATAGGAGCAACGAAGATGACCAAATTCCAAGATCAAATTATTGCACGTTACAAGTTTGATGATGCAGAGAACGTCGGCAAAGATAGCTCAGGGCAAGGTAACGATGGGGTTGCTTCAGGCACAGTAACACCTACGATTTCCCATGCTACCGGTAGAGCAGCTTTGACGCTTGAGGGAGGCCCCAACGGTACATCGTATATCCAGCTTCCTTCCGATCTATTCAAAGATGTAAGCGATAACACCGGTGTGACGGTTACTGCTTGGGTCAACTTCGGCAGATTCACAGATATGTGGGAACGTGTTTTTGACTTTGGTAAAGCCCATACAGGGCCCTATATGTTTATGACACGGAATCTGCGCGGAACCCTTTTCACCGAGGCAGATTTGTCCGTAGACCCGGGAAGAGGTTTTGTCAGGGATGAGTGGATGCATATAGCCTTGTCCGTAATCGGTACAGAAGGCGGCACATTAAGCAGTGCGGGTCCGGTGGTATATGTCAATGGTGAGGTCGTAGCGGATGGTTCCATCAGTCAAACTTCCAGCGGCAACTATGCCAAGCTGCGTAAATGGTTCGAAACGTTTACAGACTCGTCCAACTACAGCAACAATTTTATCGGTCGCTCCCAGCATGCAGCGGATGTAGACTTTGCCGGCTCCGTTTCAGATTTTCGAATTTATAAAGCAGGCCTGACGGCGGATGAAGTCATTGAGGTCATGTGCGATTCGTTGACAGATGAAGAGATCGTGAAGCTTGCCAGAGATAAATATTTGTCCTTTCCGACGACGATTGTAACCAAGGACATAACTCTGCCAACGGTTCTGATGGGCGGAAGAGTAGAAGTAACCTGGAAATCCAGCCAACCTGGTATACTCTCTGACAATGGCCAGATTCAGGCGATTACCTCCGCACAAGGGGTTACCGTCACAGCTTTATTGACGAAGGGCTTAAGCCAGATTGAAGAGAGCTTTGAGGTATCCGTTCTTCCTGAACAGCTACCTCCGTACACGCTGACCATTCATGGAAATAAGGAAGTAGTGGATGTCAGCGAAGTGATGTACGGCTTGTTCTATGAAGATATCAATAACGCAGCAGATGGCGGGATTTATGCAGAACTCGTTCAGAATCGCTCCTTTGAATCTTTCGAGTTCGATACGTATTCCCATGCTTCCGGTGAATGCGGCTGCTCTACCGGACGGAACCGCAACCCGTTGTTCGCCTGGTCTGGTGATACGGATAAGATGACTCCACAACATAGCGGTGGATTAAATGAGTTTTTAGGCGCAAAAGACAAAGAAGTGAACTCTTATTATGTGACGGTAGCGGATGGTGCAACGATTCGGAACAAGGGCTTTTCCGACTCTAACCAGAATTGTGCCATGTCCATCCAAGAGGGTGCCAAATATGAGTTTACCATCTGGGCGAAGGCCGATTCAGCGGGCACAATCACACTGCAACTGCAAGACTCAAATGAAAAGGCTATTAGTGATTCGGTTACGATACAGGTGGAAGGCGGCAACACGTGGAAGAAGTACGGCATCGATTCCAAGCTTGTACTGACAGGCTCAGCTACGGTTCTCGGGCAGCTGGCGCTTACATTTAAAGGGGACATTTCGGTTGATATGGTTTCTTTATTCCCACAAGATGTATGGGGCGCAGGAGAGGAAGAACAATCCCCATCGGCACATGCTAACTTCCAGGGTAATCCTAACTACCGACTGAGAAAAGATTTGGTGAACGCACTGGTTGGCATGCATCCGAAGTTTTTGCGGTTTCCAGGTGGTTGTATTTCCGAGGGTTCGTTTATATGGGAAAACGTATACGATTGGAAGGAATCGATTGGGGATATTGAGCTGCGCAAGGAAAACTTTAATGTATGGGGCTATATGATGACCATGGGTCTTGGTTATATGGAATATTTCCAGTTGGCAGAAGACCTGAATGCAGCTCCGCTTCCGGTTATGGCCTGCGGCGTGCTCTGCCAAGCCCGCTCGGATTATGCTCATCCCGCTGGAGGCGCATTGAGAGAATACTATATTAAGAACTTTACGGATCTGATCGACTTTGCGATTAGTGTGGATTTTGAACATAATGAATGGGCTGCTATGCGAAAAAAAATGGGCCATGAAGCTCCGTTCGATCTGCGTTATTTGGGGGTAGGTAACGAGAACTGGGGCACGGAGTTTTTTGCCAACTTTGAAGTGTTCAAGACATCGATTGATGAGTACATGGAGAAAAACTATCCGAGTTATGAGCTACACATCATCTCCACGGTTGGCGCTCAAGCAGACGACGATGCATATCAGCAGGGCTGGAAGTTCTTAAGCGGTAATATGACCGGTTCGGCTAAGGTTGCTTTTGCAGATGGTAACCAGGTGACGGAAGAAACGGTAACCTGGTATGAGAAGCAAAAGGACTATATGGACACCATTGCAGATGAGCACTATTATCGTTCTAACGAGTACCTGCTGAATAACGTGGACCGCTATAACTACTACTACAGAGCTTATAATGCGGACGGCAGTATAAATTGGAAAGCAACATCAAAGGTTTTTGTCGGGGAGTACGCCTCAACGGATAAAAATACATTGGCAGGCGCTGTAGCAGAGGCAGCGGTGATGACGGGCTTCGAAAATAATGCCGATGTCGTTCGGTTGGCTGCCTATGCACCGCTGTTTAACAAGGTGCTGACAGATGGAACTTACAGATGGACGCCAGACTGCATCTGGTTCGATGACGAAACGGTGTGGTTTACGCCGAACTACTATGTACAGCAAATGTATGCTAAATATTTGGGGAATAAAGTATTGAGCACCTCTTTCTCTACTTACAAAAACGGTAAGCCAACGGACCTCATTCCTCAGGGTGGAATTGAAATCGCGACAGGCAATGCCGAGGTTATGATTAAGCGTGTGACTGTTACTTCCAACCAGGACGGCAGTGTGCTGCTGGATCAAGACTTTACCCAGGGATTGAATTCGGCCTGGCAGGTCATTCCCGGTTCCGTGGGCTCTACAGTGGAGGAAGGCAAGGGGCTTGTGCTCAAAGCTCAGGATAGCGGTCTGAATGGTTTGTACATCTTGAACGATAGCTGGGGCAATTACAAGGTAGAGGTGGTCGCTTCCCGTATTTCCGGCACGGACGGCTTTTATGTGGGTGCGGGTCTCACCGATATTTCTGAGGAGAAAAAGGACGTCGTTGAATACGCGATCGGCTATGGCGGCAAGGCTACCGGCGTGAAGGTTTACAAGCAGGGCATAGAAGGCTACACATTGGGTGACTACTCTTCCAGTACAGCGGCAGGTAACTTGAGAGCAGCTAGCTATGAAGAGTTGGCTGACAACACGGACTACACCATAACAGTGAACTACGGCGGTGAAACGGGTAGTAATCTGATTTGCTCATACACCGACGGCGAGACAAGCAGCAAGGTGCTGGACTACAAGCTGGAGGCTTACAACAGAGACGTGTTCAACTCGGTAACCCAAGATGCTGAGCATGTATACGTGAAGCTGGTGAATGCCGACAACGTGGATAAGGTAATACAGCTGAATCTACAAGATTTGAGTGTTGAGTCCATCGCTAAGCTGGTTACACTAACTGGCGATTCCTCGCTTGTTCATGTACCTAACGTGAACAAGAAGAATGATGAGAAGGTAATGCCTACCGAACAGCAGATCACGCTTCAGACGGATTCTGTCCTCTTAGACTTACCGGCCAACTCGGTAAATGTGCTGGTGCTGGATCTTAAACCTTTTCTCGCTTAAAAACAAAAAGGGGTGTCCCAAGTAGCCGGTTTATGGCTTTTGGAACACCTCTTTTTTTCTATGAATAGAGTCGGAATGTTGAGTTGATTTCCCCGAAGGGCATTACTGCGTGCTTCTGTTTACCAATTCACGCGGGTTGATGCCATCGTCTATCGTTAGCGGGGTAGGGGCTCCCGTAGCGATTCGCTCCCAGGGCACCATTTTAAAGTTCTGATTCAACTTTTTGCCATTTTGAAGATTTTCGTCATCTTGTGCAACGAAGATACCATGCGGGAAATTTTTGCCTAATCCGTAGCCAAGAACATCAATACCGTCTGTGACAGATGTACCATCAACGGTAGGGCTCGCGCTAATCGTGAAGTTGCTTATATATGCATTGTCTCCTTGTCGTTCATAGATCGCATAGCTGCTGTTTCCTTGGCTGGAGGCCATGAGGTACCCTTTGCCATCTTTACCGTAATACAATGTAAGTCCCTCTATATCATCGTGAAGTCTGCGCCCATCTGCAATATCCACACGTCGCAGCGGCTCGGTTGAACCGTCTGGCTCGGCACTATACTTCCAAATAGCGTAATCCTCTTCAGCGATGTAGATCGTACCATATTCATCATCAGCAACCATGCCTTCGGATTGCGTATTCAGCTTGAACTGGCGGACAAGCTTACCTGCAATTTTGCCGCTTCCGTCGTCAGTCAGCTCATATTGCTCAAATTCACCCTCTTTGCCCAACACGAGCGCGTAAAATTTATCTGTCTTGAGGCTATGGTATAAGCTGAATCCGTACACTTCTTTCATAGATGCTTTAATAGGTTTGCCAACCACGTTGGTCAGCTTTCCTGATGCACCGTCAATGGAAAAGATATCGATCGTGTTGTTGGTTCGATTGGTTGCCCCTGCGATATCAATTTTTTTGCCGCCCAATGTGAAACCGTAACGAAGATCCACGTTATTCATTTTTCCGACCTTCATGTTTTGCAGTTGCTTACCTTCCAGATCATAGACTAAAATCCCGCCGCCTTTATTGGTTGCTAAAATTCTACTTTTCTCCGGATCGACCGGGTTGAGCCAGATTGCAGGGTCGTCGGCTGCGTCTTCTCCATCCTCCACAGCTTCTGTTTCGGCAGAGGGGATCACCTTATAGGTGGGAACTGCGTCCTTAGGATCTGCATATTTGCTGTTCTCTGCTTCAAGCGCTGTAATAAGTTTTGTAGGAAGATATACATTTCCATTCATCATCTTAATTTCCCGGTCCGCTTTTCCGCTTAGTCCAGCTAGACGATATTGTTTCTCACCCACTGTAAAGGTCCCGACAATGCCATTTTTCAGCTTGACCAAAACAGACTGGTCATCACTGTCCCATGTAATTGTCGCCCCCATTTTATCTGCCTGTGTTCGTAGTGATGCATACCCGGATGGCTGAATGTCTGCCGCATGGGTCAGTTCTGGTGATACCAGAATCCCCGTTAACATGGCTAATAATGCTAGTTTAGTTGATTTCATATGTATGCCCCTTTTCTGAAGTGAAAATGATATAACCGACTCAGTATAAAGCGAGAATATCAAAAGGATACAATGAAAATGTAAAGAGAATGTAAAGGAGGTGTAAGCATTCAATGGACTGGTTTCCAGTATTGTTGTCTGTAATTCTTGGGAGACATTCCGAATTTTTCTTTAAAGCATTTGGAGAAATAGCTTGCTTGGGAGAATCCCGTTTCCTCCGTAATTTGTTGGACAGACCAGTCAGTTTGCAGCAAAAGACTGCGTCCTTGATCTAGGCGATAATCCATTAAATACTCAAGCGGTGTGCGCTGGAAAGCGACCTTCATGCATCTGGCGAGATAGTTCTGATGTACGTGAAAATGGGTCTCCAAATCTTTATTGGTGATTGTATTTTTGTAATTCTGTTTTAGGTATATTTCGATTTGTTCCGCCAACTTAGAGGAGCTGTCTTTATTATTCTGATCATACTCCAAACTCTGGAAAACACTCGCAAACGTCTGTTGGGCCTCCCATAGTGCCAGTTTTCTAGGTTTTAAAGTAGAGGCTAGTAAATAGTCTAATTTCGAAAATAGCTCATGTGGATTCACCACTTTTTGAATTTTGGGCAAATGAATGGTCGTATGTTCTGAATGAAAGTGCAGCTCGGGAATGGGGGTGCTGGGTATAATAGGATTGGGCGAGGATTGTGCGCACCACATGCTATTGGTTTGAAAATGGAACCAGTAAAAGGAGGTTTGTTCTGTACATGCCTCAATGGGAAAATGATGTTTATCCGGTTCAAGAATGAGAGCGTAATTTTTAGTTACCTTCCACACTTCGTCCTCTTCACCAATGTGCAGCAATCCTTCTTTAATGATTATTACGTCAAAATAACCCAGATTATACCTATTCGGGTGCCAATCCCCTTTTTGATATGTAGTAAAATTCCCCTCAATGAAATAAGGCAGCGGAGGAACAAGGAATGATAGAAAGTCTGTTTTGCTCATGGAAGCCAGCTCCTTTGTGTGTGAAATCGTATAAGTTTTAGTTAAAGATCGCGATTTTTTTTATAAATTCAGGTTGATAAAATAAGGACTGTAGCAAGGGGAGCTCAGGCTAGCTTGTACGATATTATCATTACTTTATCCTTATTTTCTCAAAAATGAAAGCGTTCTATTTCCAGGAAGGGATGTTTATCCAATGAAAACGGCAAAGCCAGTTAAGCATGTCATCGTTGACGATTTATTTTGGAAAAAGTATAAGCAGGTTGTGGCGGAAGAGGTTATTCCTTATCAGTGGAAAGCATTAAATGATGAATTACCAGATACAGAACCCAGTCATGCGATTGAAAACTTTAGGATTGCAGCCGGGGAATCCAGTGGGGAGTATTATGGAACCGTTTTCCAGGACAGTGACCTTGCCAAATGGTTGGAGACGGTTGCCTTTAGCTTAAGGGATCATCCGAATCCTGCGCTTGAAGAGCGGGCTGATGAAGTGATTGAATTGTTGGGAAGAGCTCAAGCTGAGGATGGGTATCTAAATACGTACTATCTGCTTAAGGAACCCAACAATCGCTGGACCAACTTAAGAGACAATCATGAGCTGTATTGTGCAGGGCATTTTATAGAAGCGGCTGTTGCTTATTATGAAACGACGGGCAAAACGAAGTTTCTTCACATTATGGAGAAATACGTAGACCTGATTCAGCAGGTTTTTGGTACGGAAGAAGGTAAACGGAAAGGCTATCCGGGACATGAAGAAATTGAGTTGGCCTTGATCAAATTATACGACGTAACTGCAAAGGATCAATATCTCAAATTAGCGCAATATTTTATTGAACAGCGGGGACAGCATCCTATTTACTTTGCAGAGGAACAAGAACAGAGAAAACATATTCAAACAGAGCCCACCTGGAATGATGATAACAATATTAATTTTGGCTTAGGCTTCGAATACCAGCAAGCACACCAACCTGTGCGGGAACAAAAAGAGGCAGTCGGCCATGCGGTAAGAGCGGTGTATCTGTATATTGCGATGGCGGACTTGGCCGCGAAAACAGGGGATGCTTCCCTGTTACAAGCCTGTGAAACGCTGTGGGATGATGTAACGAATCACAAAATGTACATCACCGCAGGCATCGGTTCTACTGTAAACGCGGAAGCATTCACTTGCCATCACGATCTTCCAAATGACAGCATGTACTGTGAGACTTGCGCCTCTGTAGGGCTGGCCTTTTGGGCCAATCGTATGCTGCGTTTAGCGCCAGACCGGAAATACGCCGATGTTCTGGAGCGTGCGCTATACAACGGGACGATTAGTGGGATGGACCTGGACGGGAAACGGTTTTTCTACGTGAATCCGCTGGAGGTTAACCCTTTTCAAAAATCCAGAAAAGATCAAGAGCATGTAAAAACAGAACGGCAAAAATGGTTTTTCTGCGCCTGCTGTCCGCCCAATTTGGCACGAATGATTGCATCAGTTGAGGACAATATGTATACCCAAACGGACGATACGTTGTATACGCATCTGTACATTGCCAGCAAGGTGAACATGACTTTATCTGGTCATGAGGTTGAAATTACACAAACTCATCATTATCCATGGGACGCGGATCTAACCTTTTTGATCCACGTAGCAGAGCCGACTTCCTTCAAATGGGCACTACGGATTCCTGGGTGGTGCAAGCAGGCAGAGGTAAAGGTGAATGGGGAAACCATATCATTAGACCGTCTGGAAAAGGGCTATATCGAGATTCAGCGTACTTGGAAGGACGGAGATGTGGTAACTCTGCATTTGGCTATGCCGGTTGAGCGCATTCGGAGTAATCCACTGGTCTCCATGAACCAGCAGCAAATTGCTCTCCAACGCGGACCAGTCGTGTTTTGCCTGGAAGAAGTGGATAATGGAGCGAATTTGGCAGGATTAAGATTGACGAAGGATAGCCTCATTACGGAAGAGTTCAGCGAAAACCTGCTGGGTGGCATTGTAAAGCTGACCATAGAGGGATACCGGGTAAAAAATTCGAATGCATTATATAGCTCGGAGCCTCCTGAATTTGTTCCTCAACAAATTACCGCGATACCTTACTATGCCTGGTGCAATCGGGCCAAAGGGGAAATGCGTGTATGGGTTTATGAATCATAATTCATTCGCATGGGGAGAGGAAAGATCATGAGTACGAGAATTGTGAGTACGGAACCACCGGAAAAGGCAGCCAGTACCGTTCCTTTTCATCGTAAAATCAGCTATTCATTAACGGATACGGCAGGTAATTTACTATACTGTGTTATTTCCAGTTATCTATTATATTTTTATACAGATGTATTCGGACTTTCTATCGGGATTGCCGGGACATTACTATTTATCACCCGTTTTATCGATGCCATTGATGCCCCGATTTGGGGCATCCTGATTGACCGAACCAAGTCAAAATACGGCCAGAGCAGACCCTATTTTCTATGGTTAGCGATCCCGTTCGCTGTGTTCATGGTCCTTACGTTTACGACACCCAATTGGAGTGAGTCGGGCAAAATTGCATATGCCGCCATTACGTACATCATAGCCGGCATCCTGTACACAGGGATCAGTACGCCGATTACGTCTATTCTGCCTAATCTGAGCACCAATTCTAACGAACGCGTAGTCTTGAACTCCTTCCGTATGGTCGGGGGGAACGTAGGTTTCTTCATTGCCACGACGTTTACATTACCTTTGGTCGCTTTCTTTGGACAGGGGAATGATCAAAAAGGATTTTCCTTAACGCTCGTTTTATTTGGTATCATGGCGATTATTATGTTTTTCATAGCGTTTGCCGATTTGCGAGAAAATGCAGCAGTGAAAACGAAATCTGTTCCCATTGCTAAAAGCTTTACAGCCATCAAACGAAACTGGCCCTGGATGCTCGTTGTAGCTGCCAACTTGTGTTACTGGATCGGCTTGAATATTCGTTCAGCAACTTTAATCTTTTATCTGCAATACAATCTGGACAGTAAGGACTTAGTACCTTTAATCAATGGACTGACCTCCTTGCAGTTGATCTCGATGGTTCTGATTCCGTTTTTCGCCAGAAAATTAAGTAAAAATGCGATTATGATTATCGGATTGATATTAGCTGCGCTGGGTCAAGTCGTGATTTTAATGGGAAGTACAGACTTAACCCTCATTATTATCGGCTGGATTATTGGTGCGTTAGGATCAGGCTTTGCATGTTCTATGCCGTTTGCGATGTTGTCAGATACAGTCGATTATGGGGAATGGAAAAATGGTATTCGGGCAAGTGGCTTTCTGACCTCTATTGGAAGCGCATTCTGTATTAAAGCGGGTAGCGGAATCGGCGGATTATTGCCAGCATGGATCATGGGCAGCACCGGTTACATCGCTGGGCAAGTTCAAAGTCCTACGGCGTTGTCTGGCATTCAGTTCAGCTTTATCTGGCTGCCGTTTATCATCTTCTTGATCGGAATCATTCCTATGTTTTTTTATAAAAAATTCGAAAAGAATGAAGCTTCTATTCAACAAGATTTGATTGCGAGAAGATCATAGATATTCTTTTAACAAGGTTTTAATGATATATTAAGGCATTATAATGCTGCTCCAAAACCTGTTCACTGAGCTGAGCAGGTTTTTCTGTTATTTTATATTCAAATGTGAGCAAGACCATTGACAGGATTTTCTTTTGGAGTAATACTTCTATGTAGAGAAAAGTGTACAGAATCAAGAACTAGACACATCTAGCCTTGCAACTTTATACATTTTTTCGCCATGAAGGCTCTTCTGTTGAAGGGTTTTTTTCAATTTGAGAAAAAGAATGTGATGATATGAGTCAACTGAGTGTAAGGATGAGAACACATGGCTTTCTAAATAAGCATTTTTCAGGAGAGTCTATTGATTATCGACAGATTATTGCGCTGTTTATCCCGCTTCTGATTGATCAGGCTTTTATCGTGGGTCTTAATTTGGTGAACACGGCAATGATTAGCTCGTCGGGAATGGCGGCAGTCAGTGCTGTAAATATGATCGATTCTTTGAATATTTTTCTGATTAATGTGTTTGTTGCAGTGTCTACCGGGGGAACGGTTGTCGTGGCACAGTATAAGGGGAGCGGTAACGACCTCATGGTCTCTAAAGCCGCATCCGGCACCATTTCCTCCGTTTCCTTGTTGGCCTTATGTATCAGTTTGTTTATGATCCTGTTGTACAATCCGATTTTAAGTGTTCTGTTTGGTTCCGCCTCGCCTGATGTATTAGCCAACGGTAAGGTGTATCTGCTGGGAAGCTGTATGTCTTTTGTGGGGATTGCAATCGTTGAGGCAGTGTGTGGGGCGCTGAGGGGAATTGGAAAGACGAGGGCATCGCTGGCTCTTTCGCTCATCATGAACCTCTCGTACGTGCTCCTCAATGTGGTATTCATTAATGTATTAGATATGGGTGTGCTGGGCATGACGATTGCCGTCAATGTGTCCAGATATGCAGGGGCAGTGTGCGCATTGATCTATTTGGTCAGAGTAGATGACGACTTGCGTGTTCAGCTTAGAGATATGCTTTATTTTAATCTGGCTATGCTTAAAAAGATTCTGTTTATCGGGCTTCCCTTTGCAGCGGAACAGATGTTTTTCAATGGGGGCAAAATTTTAACCCAAATTTTCATTGTGAGTCTGGGGACCAATGCATTGGCGACGAATGCCATTTGCTCATCCCTAGCTAACGTGTTCCAAATCCCTGCGAATGCTCTGGCTCTTACGATTGTAACCGTGGTCGGTCAATGTATGGGACGTCGAAATGTCGAGGATGCCCGGAAGTTTACCAAATCGTTTATTTGGCTGTCGTCTTGTTCGTTTATTGTCATGGGGCTCATACTGATGCCTTTGTTTGAGCCGATGGTGGGGCTGTTTCATCCGCCTGCTGAAATCGTAGATGACATTTTTGTTGTCATACTGATTAATACGTTGGCCCAGATTCCGCTCTGGTCCATTGCCTTTATTACACCCTCTGCGCTTAGGGCAGCAGGTGATTCAAAATTTACGTCCCTCACCTCAATGCTGTCTATGTGGTTGTGCCGGGTGGTGCTCGGGTATATTTTGGGAATTGTCTTCAACCTGGGGATTGTTGGTGTCTGGCTGGCCATGGATATTGAATGGGGCGTGCGGGGACTCGTTTTCCTTTGGCGCTTCCGCGGCAACAAATGGGTCCAGCATCGTTTAATCGACTGAATAGGTCCGCTACCATAAAATTGACTTCTGGATGAAGGCATTTTACGGTAGTGGATTTTTTTCTATTCCTATACTTCGTTCAGACTCCTTACTCTATCCTGATCCCTATATTGCCTAACTGCGCTCCCTGCTGCATACGGTGGAAGGCTTGTGCTGTGTCTTGTAAAGAAAATACGCTATCTATAATCGGATGGAGTGCATGGCGATCCATGAACTGAAGCATAGCTGCGAATTCCTCGCCACTGCCCATAGAGGTGCCGATGATGCTGATTTGAGGGAAAAATATAGACCGCAGCGGAATCTCTATTCGGTCTCCTGAGCTTGCGCCAAATGTAACAATCCGACCGTTCGGCTTGAGGACATCCAAATATTTATCGAACGTAGCAGGACCGATACTGTCAAGGACCAGATCCACGGTGTCTCCGTTCATACTTTCTTTCCATTCGCTATGGCTGTCGAATGCATGATTAGCGCTATGAGCGAGGGCAGCCTGCCTTTTTGCTTCGCTGCGTGACGTGACGGTGACCCGTGCGCCTGCTGCTAAAGCCATAAGCATGGCATACGTGGCTACACCACCGCCAATACCGGGAATAAGGACGTGCTCACCCTGCTGTAATTGGCCTCTTGTGAAGAGCGCGCGGTAAGCGGTCAAAGCAGACAAAGGCAGCACCCCTGCTTCTTCCCATGAAAGGTATGCTGGCTTGCTGACCGCATTTTGGACGGGGATGATAACCGATTCAGCGAATGTCCCGTCTGAAGGTCCGCCCAGAATGGCTGGAACCAAGGGAACATGATGCGTATTCTCCCATCCGATACATGGATTGATAATTACATCGGTGCCTACCAGCGAGGTTGGGCCACCAACACCCACAGCCTCAATCACGCCTGCTCCATCCGACCCCAGAATGAGTGGAGCATCGTTGGCTGTTCGATCTGCCATGAGGAATAGGTCCCGATGGTTCAAGCCTGCGGCTTTGAGTTTTACCTTCACTTCGTTGTGTCCCGGCTGTCTGTCCGTGATGTCTGTATATGTCAGGCCCTCAGGGCCGCTTTTGCTGGCATGAATTACGGCTTTCATTTTAAAACCTCCCGTGGTTCGAGTTTAGATGCAATTGCATGTATATTGAATTGTACAGAGCGGCAAGCGTCCGGTAAAATGAACAAAATCGAATGTGAGTATCATAAATGATCATACCAAGCAGGTGACATATACATGGAAAGCAGTGATTTGAAAATTTTTCAGGCTGTCGCTCGCGAGGGCAGTATCACGAAGGCTGCGCAAGTTTTGAATTATGTACAGTCCAATGTGACCTCGCCGATTCAGCAGCTTGAGGCACAACTGAACGTACCGCTATTTCGTCGATCTAATCGGGGAATGACGTTAACGCCGGCAGGAGAGAATCTGCTGAAATACGCGGATACCATACTGACCTTGATCGACGAGGCTGTAAAGTCTACTCAATATTCGGACCAGCCTGCGGGACCTTTGCGACTGGGCTCGATTGAGACGGCGGCGGTTACGCATCTGACTTCTTTATTGACGGAATATCATTCACAGTATCTTGATGTCCATCTATCGCTTATGACAGGCAGCACACATGGTCTCGTACAAAAGGTATTAAATTACGAATTAGATGGAGCGTTCGTCTATGGCCCCGTCGATGATCCGCATATAGAGCATGTAGCGGCTTTTGAGGAGGAGTTGGTGCTCATCTCGGAACCAGGGAAAAAGGACATGGGTGAGCTGCTTGCCAAGCCTATGCTGTTCTTCGACGTAGGGTGCACGCATCGTACAAGAGCGGAAAGCTTTCTGAGCGAAGCGGGTGTGGATGCATATCAGGTTATGGAGTTCGGAACGTTGGAAGTTATTTTGGGTGGTGTAGCCTCTGGTCTGGGGGTGTCCATGTTGCCACAATCGTCGATTGCAAAGGCAGAGGAGGCGGGAAGTATTGCTTCTCATCGTTTACCTGAAAAATATCGCAAATTAGAGGTGTGGTTTGTTCATCGGCGGGATTCGGTTTACTCCAGTGCACTGTCAGGCTTGCTCCGCTGGATGAAAAAGGATGTTATACTTAACTGGGATTAAATTGACATCAGGGGTGTATCATTTGGAAGAACAAGATGTAACGAACAATCCATCTACAGTAGCTCCGGGACCATATGCGACGTATGGCAACTACCATCGACGAGAACCGGATAAGATGGCGGTATTATCAGAAACATACGGAGGCTCTATCTTCTTCAGAAGATGGGCGGCCTGGATGATTGACTTCATTCTTATCGTCTTCGGGTATGGAGGGCTGGTTTATTTTACAGCGAAAAAAGTATCTGAAGTAGGGACCCCAAATATGGGCATGGTAGTGATGCTCTTCCTGATGGGCTCCTTCTGCTATTATTTATTGCTGGAAGGACTTACAGGCTATACGCTGGGTAAGTTTGTACTTCGCATTCAGGTCGTAAATGGAGAAGGGAAACCGCCGGGCATTGTGAAATCCTTGATCCGTACCCTTATACATTTGGTGGATACGAATCCGCTGCTTTTCTTCGGGCTACCCGCTGGTATATGTGTGCTGGTGACACCTCGGAAACAACGGATTGGAGATATGGCTGCGAATACATATGTGGTTAAGGTACGGGATTTGGGGACAGTGAGCAGAAAAAAAACCGGAATTTTGTCCGGGGTAATCATCCTGATGACGATCATTTCGGTCATCTTCGCTGTATCCCTTATTTCTTCGCTCATCACACAAATGGTGAAGCCTGAGGTATTTACCAGTAAGGATAGTCAGTTTGCGGTTACGGCTCCGTGGAATTGGTCACGAGATGATAGGATTAATGAGGACGCGGACATCTCCATTAAAAATGAATTTACCGAAAGATATTTAATTGTATTGTCAGAACCGAAAAGCGATTTTGACAGCAGTATGACTCTTCAAGATTATAAAGGAATCATTGAGGACCATTTGGTATCAGGAATTATGGCCCCTGAATTGGGGAACCCTTCCGACATCGAGGTAAATGGATACCCTGCCATCGAATTTACCCTGAAAGGAGAAGTGGAAGGTACTCCAATTATGTATAACGTGACTACGATTGAAACACCTTCGCATTATCATCAGGTGCTTGCCTGGACCTACGCTTCCCGATACAGTAGGGCACAGCAAGAGCTGCTCAAGATTAGAGACAGCTTCCGTGAAATGAACATGCTGTGAAGTGAACATGAAGCAATAACGATGATTCGAAGGTATAAGGCAGTAAGCAGAACAAGCAGACAGCTTATAGGAGCGTCTGCTTGTTGTTATATAAGCTTACTTTAAAAAATGAACAATTAAAACGGAGTAGGCGGAATGGTGCTGTACAAGCGAAGCGGTCGCTTTCAAATCTTTCCGTAGGAAAGCTCGCCTCGGAGGCATCACCACCCCCGGATTTCCACCGATGAAGGGTTTTATTCCAGAAATCCGGGGGGTGGCGATGGGAAGCCCCATCCGACTGCGTAGTGGCGCTATAGTAGATTTATATAGATAATTTGATCATACAATAGAATGTCTGATTATCCGCAATCCGGCCACTTTCGCCACCTTACCTTGTGGATGGGCTGTGAATTGAATCGTCACTTCATTCTTGTGGTTTGTCACAGATAGAGGGAGCTCATAGGCGAACGTTTCGAATTTATTCATTTCCTCGGACTCCAGCTTGCCTTCCCCTAAAATCTGACCATCCGCAGTAATGTCAAAGTCACTATGGGGACGGCTCAAGTCCTTCAAATAAGTGACCGCCAATTGGACAGGCTCATCCGGAAGCACCTCCATGACAAAAGAGAACCAGCCCCCTGGCCAGGTATCGCGATATTTGCGGTTATAGATGGACCCCAGACCTACATGCTCGCCAGTAAAGGCATGATCCCGTTCAGGCTGCATTTCGGCAGGCTGCACAACGTCCACTGTAAGTCGTTCCAGCTCTAGCTGATACGCTAACGCGGTACGATAGTCTGCCTCTGTTGCTACCCATTCCTCCTGGGAAAAGAGATCCCAATAGACGGTATATGAACGATCATACATCTGATAAAACGGACGAAGCTTCAAGTCTCCGATATAGCCTAAGTCGGTCATATGGAACGTATTAGGCTCGTTCCCGTCAGCAATCAGCTTCGTTGTCAGGGAATCGGCCGATCCGATCAGAACAGACGCAAGCAGACGTTCCTCGTTGGACTCCTGTTCAACAGGGCCAAGGTCTCCAGCCAGTACAAGCGGGCCGTACATAAATGCAATTCGGCGCGGATTGTCCGGCATTTCCTCGACTCTCACGGTCATAGGAATGTCGTACTCGATCGTATCCCCATTGTTCCATTCCCGTTCAATTACGACGTAGCTGGTAGGACAGGCCTTTGTGACGTACTCTTCTCCGTTGATTTTAATTATCATCCCTTGCTCCGCCCAATGTGGGCATCTTAGCTTGACCGCGAAGGATTTGGGCTCCTTGCTGATGACGCGTAGCGTTCCCCGTCCATTTTGCGGAAAGAGAGTGTCTTGTTTGAGCTGTACGCCCATCTCGTCCCATGTCACGGTAGAAGGGACATATTGATTGACATAGATCGTTTCTGGCGTGTGAAAATAAATCGCAGTGCCGTACATGGAGTGGCTTTCCATACCGGAACCGACACAGCATGTAAAATCCTCATATTGAGAATTAAAGGACTTGTGTCCTCCCATTTCCAACGATACAAAATAGCACACACGTCCATCTACAGGCTGCTGTGAAGCCAGGATATGATTGAACATTGCTCGTTCATAGTAGTCGGCATAGGCTGCATAGGCATCCCACTCGAACATATGTCTTGTTAATTTCAGCATATTGTAGGTGTTACAAGTTTCACAGGTACCATCGCCCAAGCGGTCATTCAGCTTCCCAGGTTCACCAAAATGTTCATTATAGCTATTGCCGCCGATCACGTAGGAATGCTTGTGAACAACCCGATCCCAGAAAAAGCGAGACAGGTCCGCATATTGCGGTTTTCCCGTCATTTCAAATTGCCGTGCAGCGCCAATGATTTTGGGAATTTGCGTATTGGCATGTCGCCCTGCCAAGGTATCTTGGCTATCCGCGAGATCATTGAGCACCTCTCCGTGATAAAAGCGTTCCGCCAGGCTCAAAAAGCGTTCTTCTCCTGAATGTTCCGCCAGATCCGTCAGCACCTCGTTCATACCGCCAAACTCGCAATGCAGCACCTGCTGCACCTGATCATCGTCCAGCCCTTGAAGTACATCCTCCAGCCAGTTGCCGAGTTTGATTTCTATAGACAGGGCCTTGGGATGATGCGCCAGCAGATGTGCATCACGCAAGCCCGCAAAAAGTTTGTGCATGGTATATAGTGGCACCCAACCGCCGTTCAGATCAAAGCCCTGGGAGCGGATATCTCCGGCTTTTACTTCCTCAAAAATCTCTTTCCCACGTGGAATGCCCGAAATGTATCCGTTTCCATGACTGTCTTGGCATATTTCCAGTTCGTCGACCACATAGTCCACGCGTTCCAGCAGTCTTTCGTCGCCCGTGGAGGCAAACATCAGCGCACATCCGGACAGGTAGTGACCGAGTGTATGTCCGCTGATGCCACGCGCTTCCCAGCCTTCATAGTGAGCCGCTTTGGGCTCCAGTCCCGCATATTCACGAAAGCGCGATAATAAACGGTCGGGTTCCAAACTCAGCAGGTAGGCCGTATTCAGTTTCATCGCATGTAAAAGAGGGCCGGAATCAATTCTTACTTTATGCAAGTCAAAAGCTTTAGCTTTCAAAATCATCGCTCCTTAGCTAAGATAAAAGTGTATATTTCTCCACTACATTAGCATTGCAATCGCGGTATGTCAGTAGCTTAACCATACAATGGGTGGACAAATCCGAACATGAATTTAAAGAGGCGATAACATGACCTATCTAAAAGTAAATGTAGATGCTCCGATCCAACTGATCTCGGCAGGCGAGTTTGTTAACGAGGTACCTTGGAAGCATATGAGTCGTTCCATTGAGAATTTTGAGCTGATCCTGGGTGTCCAAGAGACGGTATATATACGGGAGGAACGGGAAGATTTTGAAGTAGGCGAGGGAGATATTCTATTGCTGTACCCCGGTCGTACGCATAAAGGATACCGGGAATCGTTGCCGGGCGTGAAATTTTATTGGTTCCATTTCGATGTTCCCATGACCCCGAATGTATTATCTAATGAGGAAATGAAGCAGGAAACAAGTGCTTTGGATGGACGTTTGCAGCGTCACGGTGTGATGCGGGATATCTATTTACCGCAATGTGTACAGGCAGATAACGGAGATCGGATTCATATTATCGTCAATCAGATTTTGCATGTAGCCAACTCACATTATCTTACGTATCACAGCGCAAATTATTTGTTCACCTCGCTACTGATCGAGATATCTGAACTGGCGCTCAGCCGCTTGCTTTCCAATCCTGCCAGTTCACAGGGGAATGTGAGTTTTAACAAAATTATTGAGTGGACCCGTATTCATGCTGAAGAACCGCTGACCGTGACGGATTTAGCTCGGAAATTCAATTACAACAAGGATTATATCTCTCGTTTGTTCAAGCAAAATACAGGCATGCGTCCCCTGGAGTTCATTCATAGTATTCGTATTAACAAAGCCAAAGAGTTGATTTCCCGTACAGATATGAGCATTAAGCAGGTTGCCGAAGAGGCAAGATATAGCGATGAGAAGTATTTTATGCGTTTGTTCAAAAAGAGAGCCCATATGACTCCTTCCCAATACCGGAATGCCTATCACAAAACATTTATGAACAATGTCTAGTGCATTTCCGCTTGGATCGTAAAGGCAGAGCTGAATATATCCACCATTCACTTGCAGCGAAGATCGATGATTTGATCGAGGACTGACCAACCTGTCACCAGAGAAATAGCTTGTCAGACTGTAATTTGGTAATCTGATATAAGAGATCAAATGAGAGCAAGTAATACATAATACTTCAATGTAAAGGGGCGAGTGAGATGCTACAACCACCATTAAAGGATGAACTGACTCGAATACTGGAAGGGCATTCACTGGATGAAGATTTAAAAGAAGAGATTCATCAGGAAGCTGAAGTTGCTATACAATTTCATGTGGAGCATGAGGAAAACTACGAACACGTTGGAAATAGTCGGATCGCCGGCTATCCAGACCTGCCACACACAATAGAGTGGCCTTGTAGTTCAGACGGGGAATATTACACATTTATTGCTCAAATTAATTTGGGGGAGCTACCTTTTTCACCATATGAGGGATTGCCTCATCAGGGCATACTTTACTTTTTTCTTGGGCTGGACGAGCCCGCCTATGATATTGACCATAAAATCTTTTACTATAACGGTGACAGCAGCGTTTTGCAGAAAACATTACCGCCCGCTGGGCGCGTAGAGGTGTTGGCGGAGCAACGGGATTTCACCGCGTATGCAATTTCTTTTCATCCGATCCTGACGCTACCATCGGAGGGTGAGCTAGGAGATATTCTTGTAGATCAGTACGAAGAGCTTTATGAGCTTCTATATGAACATAGCGACACGGTGTGGGGGCAGCATCAGTCTTTTGCAGGGAATACCCGGCGGGATGCTTATCTACGCCGAAACGGGCTGGAGGATCTTCTGTTTAACTGGCATAAGAGTGAGAGCCAGATTCATAAGGAAATCGAGCAAGCAATGCATAGGGGAAATACCGATTATGCGGAGCATTTACGATCCGAAGTGCTGACTCAGCTGCAAGAATATCAAACGAATCGGGAAAAGCACGATCAGGCTTCGGAAAATTGGCATGTTCTGCTCTCAGTATCTTCTTTGGACGAGGTCGGCATGTGCTGGTGGGACGCGGGGTATTTGGAGTTTTTTATAGATCAAAGAGACTTGAAGAACCTTGATTTCTCGAAGACATATGTCAATCTTGCTACGAGCTAGCCCGGTGCGGCAGACTCATGCTGGTTTAGGGCAAATGATGGCGGTTACAGCAGGGCGGTTTTTTGATTGATAAAAGCAGTGAATTGAGCATGTGGCACAGTAGGTTTGTTTTGCCCGAGTGTCGGGAATCGAACGATCAATAATAGGTGGTCCTATATAGGGCTGCCTTTTTTCGATGTAAATGAACGATTGTACTCCATTATTAGTCTTAATAGATGAGACCACGACAAGGGAGGTGCACGTATATGACTGATCGAGAGCTGTTTGAACTATATAAGGAGCAGATATATTATTTTTGTTATTATTTGATGCAAAATCAAGCAGATGCAGAAGATGTTTGCCAGGAAGTGTTTGTCAAAGCACTTTTGGCCGACAGGTCCAAAGTACAAGATCTCAAATCATGGATTTTGCGAATTGCTTCTAATGAGTGCAGTAATGTGCTTAGAAGGCGAAAAACTGGGCTGATGAAGGAAATACGAACTTTTTTATTGTCACGCCCTCATTCATTTAATCCGGTGGAAGAGAGCTTATATCATCAAGAAACGAAGACAGAGTTACACAAGCTATATAACAAGCTTCCAGATAAAATTCGTATGGTCGTGGTCCTTCGTTATGTAAACGAATTGACTATGCCGGAGATCTCTAGAGTTATGAATATACCCGAAGGAACAGCTAAATCTAGATTAAATCGGGGGCTTAAACTGCTAAAAAAAATGGTGATACCCCAAGTAAAGGAGATGAGTAGCAGTGAGTCGGTATTTTGAAAAAGAACAGAACATTCCTCAACCTGAATATGATGCAATGTGGGTAAATATAGAACAGGAAGCAACCAAACGAAAAGCAACTCTGCAACAGTCACAGGAAGCACCTATGCATAGAGCAAAAATTGTTCCAGCAAGTATCGTATTCTCATGTTTTCTGCTCGTTGCCATCCCTGTATTCGCTAGTGTGACCATCAATTGGGATAGAATAGGCGGACGTAGTGTAACCAATGCGCTAAATAACGGTATTGGCCAGCGGTATGATCTAAAAGCATCCAATGCAGGCATTACGATGAATTTGAATGGTGTTGTAACGGATGGAGAAAAAATGAAAATGCTTATCTCTCTGGATCCAGGAACCGATCCAACCAGTTATATGGGGTTTGCTATAGAGAAAACTATGGTAACTAGCAATTCTGATACCAAGGAACAAGCACACGGATATTTAAATTACGATCCTAAAAGCCAGAAACTCCTTGGCATTTATGAAACTATTGATACTTTAAGGGATCGTAAAAAAGATTACACACTTGAGGCACAGAATCTTATTTTTTATCGTAGTCAGGATATTCCTTTAAAGACGGACCATCAAGCCGGGGATACCCTCGTTACCGGGACCAAGCAGTATCCTAACATTTATATAGAATCCGTTCGACAAACCAACAACAAGACTGTTGTCCGCTTTAGAGTTGCTGCAGCTCCATCCGATTTAGGACGTGGGAACCCGCATTTGGTAATGAAAGCGGGCGACAAAGAGATAGACGCAATCCCAACTATTCTACCTAGCGACAGCCCAGACTTGCATATTGAGCAGGTATTCAACATGACTGCACAAGATTGGAAAAAGGCAAACCTCCATTTTTGTTACACTGAGGAAGCAAAAAGAATTGAAGGTACTTGGAAGTTCGAATTTGAAGCGGATGGAAAAAAAGCAAGTGAAGCGATTTATTCCAAGAAGCTGCATAGCAGCGCTGAATTCCAAGAAAATACGGGTACTACCTTAGACCAACTGATTGTTACCCCCTTGGATATTGAAATTCTAGTAACAGAGCGTGATTCACTTAAAAAAGGAATTGTTCATTATAAAACAGCTCAGCTGGTTATAGGTGATAAAAAAATTAACGGGGGGTGGAATATTAAAGGAGCTGGTCCTGAAAATTATCAACACTTATATCAATTTGAATCCCCAGAGTGGTATAAGGACTGGTCTGATGTTCCAATGAAACTTATATTGAAAGATGCTGTCATCGAGAAACGTGATACGTCTAAGAATTGGGTCACTCTTCATAAACCTAAAGAAGAAAAACAGTTTGCTGAGCTTAATGCGGACGGGTATCAAATTGATTTCACATACTATACAGAGGGAAAAGATTTGATTGTCGAATCGAAATCCGGTTCCCCTGGCTTCAAAGGCGTCAACCAAACAACGATGCGAATTAACGGCAAAGAAGTAGTGCCTGAGATCATTGCGAAGGGTATGGTATCCACAGGAGTTAATGTTGACCGTTACAAAGACATTGAATTAGATGGAAAATTGGAACTAAATCCTGGCATCTACAAGTACAGCGATCCTGGACGTGATATTGAAGTTATTTTGAAGTAGATATGGCCATCGCTGCCTATTCTGCAGATACGTAAATACAAAAGCCCTTCCAGCTTTAGCTTTCCATGAAGTGCACCCCTTAGAATAGACATTGGAATAAACCCCTGGTTTATCCGATGTATTTCTAGGGGGTGCATTTTTTATGCCAGCGAAAAAAGGACAGAAGTTTAAAGAATATACGTTTGAAACCAAAGTAG